>CALGDE010000143.1 GCA_937883785.1 uncultured cyanobacterium | reverse complement strand
AGAAGAAAACAGCTTTCTTCAGTATGTCTTAACTCACTCCGTCGCTGCTATAGCAACGAGCCCAGTCGCCGTTCTTTACTCTTTGCGTGAGTTAGCACTGGCACGCACCGTTTTAAACGGTGAACGCTGAGCGGAATCGAAGGGCGAGTATGGGCTCCCACAGGCTATGTGAATGCAGGCGCTTCGCGAACGATTAGACCTCTTGCACAAATAAGAACTGTTGGCAGCTCTCATGCCCCAGCTCCCTGCAACTACGTCCAGGACATGCTTCTCCCCGAAGAGAAGGGGAGCAAGAATAAGGAAAAAATGGACTTGTCTGAAGTCCCTCTCCCAGAGGAAAGGGATTTAGGGTGAGGGCAAGGATTTATGCGAAAAGTCCATTAACTCTCAGCCTGCGCGATGCCTTGGCGCGCACCCTGATGTCGCATCAAGACCGTCAAATCTCAGACGTTCAGTTAAGACGCCATCGACGGCACAAAGAAGGCTGCTGTCGATGGCGTCACGGTCACAACATTGGGGACAAACGGCTTTTACGCTTCACGCACCTGGGGCTTGCCGTCAATAATTTCGCCCACCAATACCGTGTGGGTAACGTTTACAAATAAACCATTTTCCAACACCCCAGGAATGTTGTTGATGGCGGCTTCTAAGGCGACGGGATCGTCGATGCCGTTGGGAAACTTAACGTCAATCACTAGATTTCCCTGATCCGTCACCACGGGACCTGCCTTCTTCGCGGCCATCCGTAACGTGGGTTTGCCTCCTAACCCTTCGATGGCGTTCATTGCCGGTCCCACGGCCAAAGGAATTACCTCAACGGGGAGTAGAAATGTGGTGCCCAGACGGTCCACCAACTTAGAATCATCCACCACCACGATAAATTCATCCGCCAAGCAGTCCACGATTTTTTCGCGGGTGTGGGCAGCGCCGCCCCCTTTGATGAGCTGTTTGTTGGGATCAACTTCATCAGCACCATCGATCGCCACGTGAATTTGATCCGCCTCGCTGGGAGTCAGCAGGGGAATACCATACTGGCGAGCCAAAACCTCCGCCTGAAATGACGTTGCTACGCCTTTGATGTTGCTAAGCTGCCCTGACTGAAGCCGCTCGCCCAGATACTGAATCACAAAGGCGGCGGTGGAGCCACTTCCCAAGCCCACAACGGTATCGGACTTTACCCGCTCCACGGCGGCGAGGGCCACCTGCTGTTTCATTACTACTTTGGGATCGGTTTGGCTCATGGGGCTCCGTAAGAATAATCCCGACAACTATACCGCCCGACACACCACTGCCCAACATTCAGCCAAGGCGGTGAGCAATTGCTCCGAAAGTGCAAAAGGTAGACGCTAACGTTGCAGTCGGCGCCTTTTCTCTGGTCAGCGGCAATTCAGTGGTGGTAAGTGAAGCAGGACAAAAAACGGTTTTAGAGGCGATATCGCGCCTACGCCGTGGCTAGCTCTAACCCCAAATCTGCCAGTAAATGTTTGAGGTCAAAGTGCTTTTCCATTAGATGCTGAATGCACTCAATTTTGGCCGCATCTTGCAGGCGCACCTGACCAAAGGTTTGATCAATAATTTCAACGGTTTTTAGAGTATCCATGTCCACGGATAAAATAGGCACCTCTAAATCTTGAGCCCGACTAACCACCATGGCGTTAGGGGGCACTTGTCCGGTCAAAATCAAGCAGTTGGTGGAGGTCTCCAGGGCCGCAAGCTGAATATCGGTGCGATCGCCCCCGGTTACCACTGCCATATGCTTCCCTTCACTGAAAAACCGCAAAGCCGAGTTCACATTCATGGCTCCGATTTTTAAATCCTGCACCATTAAATCTAGATGATGCTCCCCACACAGCACGGTGGCATCTAGCTGGCGCACCAACTCCGCCACACTAACGCTGCGCAATAGGCTATCGCGGGGAATACAGCCCAGCACTTTGATTCCCTGACCTTCCAAAAAGGGCGTCACCGTGTCTTGAACCGTTTGCCAGCTTTCCTCGGGCACGCCATTCAGAACCACGCCTCCCAGGCGATCGCCCAACTGCGCCTTCGCCGTCAACACCCGCTCTACCGTCAACAGGGCACTGTAGCGATCCACCAGCAACACTTTAGCGTCCAAGGTCTCCGCCATTTGCGCCGTGCACAGCCCAAACAACATCCCCTCCGCCAAGGAGCCCGGTCCCTCCAGCAGCAGCAAATCCGCCGCCGACTCCCCACCATAGGTGGACGCCAGCGCCGCCCGATAATCCTGAGCGTCAGCCCCAACGCAATTAATGCGGCTCAACACCGTTGCCTTGTCCAAAAACACCAAGGTGGGATGCAGTTGCTTTGACGTTAGCCCCAAGGTTTCCTGCACCAGCGCCACGTCTGCATCGCCATCACCGTCAGTGTGGTAGGACCCCAGAGGCTTGCCATAGTCAATGGTGATATCTTCCGACACCAGCAACTTAGCCAGTCCCAATAGCACTGTGGACTTGCCGCTGTAATCTTCTGTGGATGAAATTAGTAAATGTTGGGGGCGTTTAGGCACGCTGAAGCTCCTCTTAAAAGGTCAAAGTAAAGTGATTGATTACGTTGAATAACAGCCTGCTTCTAACCTTTTAGGCAGATTTTTTGGGCAGATTTCAAACGGGTGTGTGATGGGCTTTTTAATCAGGTTCGCATCAAGAGTTGAACCTTGAGCACACATCAAAATGTACATTTTCAATGCCTGAGCAATTTATCTATTCACGCCCTTGCGCACCAGCTTTTTATTGAACGGCTTCACCAAACGGAATATCTTGGGAAAATTCCCAAGCCCCTGGCGGAATCTAGAAGTCTTACTTTTCGCATATTTTGTGCAATTCAGACCGCACCTTCACTCAAAAGTCATCATCTTGAGAAAAACTTCCTGGCATGGAAGGGGCAGACAACCCTGCAACTTTCCACCAAGAGTTAGTTAATGAGACTTTAAAATTAAGGGATCGGCAGCCCCGTAAGGATTACCAATCTGAACCGTAAAAATCACGTTTCAAAGTTTAACAATTTGCGGTAAAAGGTTTTTGAAAAGTCTGTGCGACGGGACTTTTTGAAGTGGATTAGCATATCGATTAAGCAGCCGATAAATTCAAAGTTCGGCATCATAATTTCGTAGCTAAGATCTGCCTCTCCGTTGAACTGGACCCGGCAGCGAGTCAAATCAGAGGGCAAGGTGGAAACGCTCCAGGCGGCAACAAAGGGAATTGATTCTCCTCCCTCAACGCCCCGTTTCCCTTCCAACTTCCCCTTTTGGTAAAGACCGATCGCGAAGGGAAGAATACTACGCTTGGTGCCTTGGTAGTAGGGAATGTAAACGCCAACGGCACCTTTAGCGGCGGGCTCTAGCTTGTCTAAGCTCACGTCGGTGAATGCTCCTTAAGACGGTCGAAAATAGCAAAAATTACGTAGCCCCAGCCTACCAAAAGTTTTTAGGGGAGAACCAGCAAATATAGGTTTACTAAAGGGCTTTTAGGGACAGCCCGAAAGATATTCAAAGTAAGGGGATCCAAAGGCAAAAAAGAGTCGGTGGACCCGCCGCCAAGACGAATTGATGCCACAAAATGTTACGCAATCGCTAAGATTACTAGTGAATATCTTGATTTTTGTTGCGAGTGCCAGCCTGAAATGTGCGAGCACAGGGCTTGGCTAACGCCTGCTATTGGGCTTTGTCCCGTGGGTGTTTTTGCGGCGCTTGGGGTATTCAGCTTTTGCGATGACGGTTTTTGGAGACTTGTTTTGCCCATGTCGATCCCTTCCTCCCCAGCCCGCGAGACAGATTCCGAGTCGGTGCCCTATGGCGATATTGATTTGGCCAACGGTGAGGGGCGACGGCGGAAGGCTGCACTGGTGCTGTTTGCTGTTTGGGGGCTGGTGCTGGCGCTGCATTATTCCGATAGCGGACAGCTGCTGGTTTGGGGATTGACGGCGATCGCCTCTGTGCATCTTTTCCGGCTACTGATCGGCAAGCCTGACCACATCGTGTTGCCGGCGGCAGAAGATAGCGCCGTGGATGGCTTGGACGCTTTACCCTTTGTGTCGGTGTTGGTGTCGGCGAAGGATGAGGAGGCGGTGGTGGGGCGCCTGGTGGAGCAGCTTGATCAAGTGGATTACCCTCGCGATCGCTACGAAGCGGTGGTGATTGACGATGCCAGCGGCGATCGCACTCCCGCACTGTTGGACGAGCTCGCGGGGAAGTCCCAGTCCGTGATTGCTGTTCATCGTAAGCCCGGTGCCGGAGGAGGAAAGTCCGGGGCATTAAATGCGGTAATTCCCAAAACTAAGGGCGATATTTTGGCGATTTTTGATGCCGACGCCCAATTTTCTCCCGATTTATTCCGTCGGGTGGTGCCGCTGTTTCAGTCCGCCACATTGGGGGCGGTGCAGCTGCAGAAATCCGTAGCCCAAACGGTGCTGAATCAGCCGGAGCGCCATAACCTTTGGGTGCAAGGGCAAACGGCAGAGATGCAGTTGGATTGTTGCTTGCAGCAGCAGCGAATTTCCGCCGATGGCATTGGCGAACTGCGGGGCAATGGGCAGTTTTTGCGTCGAGCAGCCTTGGACGACTGCCGAGGATTTAACGAGGAAACCATTACTGATGACTTGGATCTGACCCTGCGGCTGCACCTCAAAGGCTGGAATATTGAGGCGGTAACGGAGCCGGCGGTCATCGAAGAGGGAGTAACCACGGCGAAGGCGTTGTGGCATCAGCGCAACCGATGGGCCGAAGGCGGTTACCAGCGTTACTTGGACTACTGGCAGTCCCTGGGGCGCAATCAAATGGGATCCGCCAAAACTTTCGATATGGCTATGTTTTGTGTGTTCCAGTATCTACTGCCCCAGGCGGTCATTCCTGATGTTTTGATGGCAATTTTGCGGCAGGAGGCAACGGTTTTAACTCCCCTTTTAACCCTGACCTTTGGATTCTCTACGGCGATGATGTTTATGGGGCTACGACGGGGGGCGATCGCCCGCTCAAAAACTTCAAACTCCTCCTCTTTCTCCCTAGGAGAAACCCTAATGCAAACTGCCGTGGGCTCCGTCTATATGGCCCATTGGTTTGTGGTGATTTCTACCATGGGAATTCGCATTTCAATTCGCCCCAAACGACTGAAGTGGGTCAAAACTGTTCACCAAGGCAGTGATGATTCGCCCATTGCCATTTCATAGACGTCAAAGCTTTTTGGTGGCGTTAAAAAAGCCTACTGTTGACAATTTTATTAATGCTTTAGCTGAGCTTATATCCACCCAATTTCAACAGTAGAAATTGATTCTTTTGTATTGCCTGAAAGTTATTGTCACTAACTAGAATTAAGCTGTAGCTGCCGTCGGGAAGGCGCGGTCCGATGGTCATGCCTTCCAAATTATCTAGGTCTAAACCGGTGGTTTCTAGGTCCAGCAACAAACGCTTGCGAGCCGGAGCCACTACCCCCTCCAAATCTCCCCGCAAGGTGTCGTAAGCGGCAGTGTCGGTGGCTGCTCCCAACGCCACTTCGTACAGCTTGATGCCAAAGCCCGTTTCTTCACCGAAGGACCGCTCTAGGCTGAGAAATCGTCCACCAGTATCCAGCGCCAAAATTTCCGTTAGTCCTTGCACAATTGACCCCTCAGGATTTTCGTCCAGCTCATAAAGGTGCTCAGAAATAAGAAAGGGGCGTCCGGTGCCTAGGGAATAATGTAACCATCGCACCTTTCTGTGGCGCTGGCTTTCCGGCAACTCATCGTCCACGTCTTGAGCCAAAGCGGACTCCACGGCGGTAAAAATTCGGAACGGTTCCACAGGCGATCGCGAGGCTCCTTGGGCTTCCGTCGTTAAACTTTCAAATCCAAAATTATTGCGTACCCCCTCGATAATTTCCTTGGGGTTTTCTGGGTCGGCTTTCGGTAAATATCGCTCCGGCATAGGCAATGTGGAAATAAGCTCGCCGGACCCTAAATCAAACTCGCCAATAAACGGATTAATCGCTTTAGAGCTATCTCCTTCGCTAGAGATCATGGCGGTGCCCCGAGGCGTTAAAACCAGTCCCTCTGGATCGATAGTTCCGGCTTCAAAGGGTTGACCATTTTCATCCTTTAAAGTGACTAACTGCTCAATGTCAACCGATGTAATTTCGCCAGTGGGGGTCTCTAAGCCCTTTGTATTTTCTGTCGTTGAATTGTTGTCTAAGCTATCGAGGGACTCTACTCCTAAATTGGCTTTCGACTTTTGATTAACGCTTATTTTTAGCGTGTAAAGTCGGGGCGGATTGATATCTCCCCGATCATCTGGCAGGGCATAAAAGGAATCGTTGGCTCGGTCGTAGGCGATCGCTGACAGCCCACCCACTTTTGTGCCTTCAAACTCCGTGTCGAAAGGCAGAACAAACTCGTCGAGCACCTCTACGGACAGGGGCACAAACAACCGATCTTCCGCATCCACAGGACTCACGCCACAGCTACTGAGTCCCCACACCAGCACCGCCCAAATCCCCAGCAGCATCCCTGAAACCCAGTGACGGTGACGGCTTGATAGGTCCACCGTTGGGCGTGTTTTCGAGTTTCTTTTGAGGCGATCGCCGCTGTCCGACTCGATATCATTCAACCCAGCAGTTGACAGGTCTTGCAGAGACTTTAACCGGTTGGATAGAAGTGGGTGAAAATCTCGCACTGCGTTCCCTCAATTGCTGATAGCCGTTAAGATAAGTAGAAATAACTAGGTAAATACCTTGCCCTTTGATGGGCGAAAAAGTCTAGTTACGATCTTTTCCTGACTCATTTACATCATGGTCGATCTCGTTCACCTTGCTCAACTGGTTCCCAATCCTTTGCAATCGGACTTTGCCCACGCGGCCGCTGAGTTTTCTCGTGCCAACTGTCTACAGATTTGCGCTTTTTTGGTGCCTGCAAATTTGGCGGCTACTTTGCAAACGCTGCTTATGATGACCATGAAGCGTCCCCTGGTTCAGGTGGTAACCATGGCGGCGATCGCAGCGGTTTTTGCCGTCACCATGGTGGTTCATGTGGCGACTTGGTTTGTGGTGGGTGTGGTGATGGTGCCCACCTATGTGCTGCTGAGCTTTGGGCTTGCCTGCTGCATTGTGAATGCTTGGAGCGTTGGACGGTTATTGAAATCTGCCACCCTCAGCCCCCAGCCTGAATTACTCCCCCTCGAGCAAAAGGTCTAAATTTGCAGGTTTACGGTTTAGTCCTTTAATAAATTGAATGGCGTGATCCGCTTCTAAGCGCATATCCAGCTCTCGGAATCTCTGTAGTGCTTTAGATGCGAGGGTGGCAGCTCGACGCTCGCGCCCTTGTGCCTGGGCTACCTCCGCTAAGCCAATTTGACATAGGGCTAAGCATCGGTAATCGCCGTGGTCAAAAGCTTTTTGCAAGGTCCGTTCTATCAGCCGCTCTGCCTTGTCCACTTGTCCCTTTTGTAGTGCTAACCCCCCCAGCCAGCCCTCACTCAAGATTGCTGCCCGTTTCCAGTTAATTGCGATCGCCGCATCTCGCGCCTGCTGGTAACACCGCTCTGACTCATCCCAACGCTTTGCCCGATAGTGAAACTCTCCTTCGCAGTAGCTTAGCTGGGCATTGAGGCGCTCCTTGGTGGGTCTGCCGTCTGCACTTATCAAAGGCTCATCCATCTCCCCGAGCTCCTCAATTAATTGCCTCCCTAGCTTCAACCACCGGCGGGCACCGTCCTCACGGTACTGGCAAATGGCTAAGCGATATTGGCTAACAATCACCTCCCCACGGGTGTTTAAGCAACACTGGTCTCGCCATTGCCAAGCTCGATCATAGTAAGTGCGCGCCGTGGCCAAAGCTTCGGGGGTGTCCGAATTAGCATGGGTATACCCCAGGTCGAAATAGGCCATGGCTGCCTTGCCCCATTCTTCCCGCTCCTCAAAGCCTTGGCTCGCCCATTGCAACCACGTTTTACGCTGATCACTAAGCCCATCCATCTGCGTGTAGCCCCTAAGCCACGGCCACATTTGCCAGAACCCATCCAAACGGTTGGTTTCCACGCACCAATTCACTAGTTTTTCCAGGTTGCCCCACTGTCCGTCCAAGGTCTCGTAGTCTTTCCATTCCCAGCGATCGCGATCGCCATAGCGCTGGAGCCAGGACTCTCCCCAATCCAGCCATCGCTGATAAAACTTTTCAAAATCAAACGCTCCAAAGGCAGTTCCTGGTGGGGAATCCTCCGTAGACTCGTCCTGTCCCCCCCCAGAGCGCAATCCTTTGGTCACGAGGAACTCCACATAAACCTGCGCCAGCGGCCACAATACCCAACGATGTTCTCGCTGCTGGAGCAAATTATTTTGAATCAGCTCCCCTAGCGCCCGATCCCCTTCGTCACTGTCCAGTCCGGTCACCTTATAAATTGCGGACGCCGTTGTGCCTGCCGGGAATCGTGAGAACCCTAACAATAGTTTTTGAATCCCCGGCGATCGCCAAAGCTGGTTAACGATAGGCGCCACAGAGAACTGCACCAGATCTTTCTGCGGATCCTGTAAATCCGTCACCACCGTAGCCAAAGGCAGTCCCAATGCCGCCTGGGTTAGCCCATAGTGCACCACCAGCGGCATCCCTTGGGCCACTGCCACCAACTGCCCCTGCTGCTCTTGGGACAGCTTCACCCCTCGGTGCTGCGCCTCCTGGCCCACCAACTGGGTGATCGCGTTATCCCCCAAAGGCTGTAAATCAATACGCCGTCCCAGGGCTAAGCGTTTGCGACTGGCAACAATGACCGTCACCGCCCAGGGCAACATTTCCAGCCATTGTTCCAAAGCCCCCCTGGGCAATTCCCCGCCATTGTCGATAAACACTACCGTTGGCTGAGCCGCCAGGGCATCGTTAAGGCAAACCAACCCCTCCCAATTCAGCCCATATTCTCCACCAATATCTTTCCCCCTTTCCCCGTCATCCTCTCCCGTTGCCGTTGGCTCGCCCACCATCCCAGTCCCTTTTGAATGGGCAGTAATCTCACCTAACTTTATTCCTGACTCTTGACTAATCCCTACCTGCCGAGAAATTTCTCCTAACACCTGTCGAAAACTCAGAATTCCACCTATTGGTGTCCTAACTTTCGTTGAGGTTAAACGCTGCTGACCCACGGTGACGAAAACCAAACGCGCGACCTCCCGCGTCCTTGATTCTCTATCCCCCCCCAACGATTCAAAGAAATCCACCAGCGATCGCTGCACCAGCGCCGTTTTACCGATGCCGCCGGGACCTTCCACTGACAACGCTGCTCCCTGGCGATCACTATGTAGCCAGCTCGTCAAAAAATCCAGCTCCTCCTGACGCCCCACGAAATTTGCCGGAGCAGGCGGCAAAACCTGCTTCAAAGCATCGAGGGCTTGGGGCGGTGCCTGGGGCGACCGAGGGCGAGGCTGCTGAGCATAGCCGCGATCGCGCAATATACGCAGCACCTGCTCTTTGGGATAACGAACCCCTTCGCTATAGCCCAGTAGCCCCTTTAAATATTGATAAACCGTCTTGGACAGGTCAGTTTTGATGCCATTTTCCTGGCGCCCCATGGCGCGGGCAATTTCTTTCGTATTTGCCCCAAATAAAATGCCCTTTAAAAAGGTGACTTCCGTAGGCGATAGGGGGCTTGGACCCCGTCCTGATCCCTGCTGTCCTTTGATTGTGGCTAGCTCATTACACAGCCGATCCAGATCCCACATTTGCCCAACGGCTGTCCACTCGGGCACGAGCTCCCCGTTCAAGTCGTTAGATTTTGCTGCGCTGGCATTTGGTTCACTAAGTTTCGCCATTGATTTCCACCCCACATCAATAACGGGTTCAAAAAAACGTCTTCAAAATCGACATCACAAACAGGCACTGCAAAGGGTGTTCTCTGATGGCCGAGCTAAATAATGTCCGAGCCAAACGTCGAACAGGACTGCTAGTAACGCCAAGAAATAATCTCGAAGTTAGCTGAGTGGATAAGCCAGTGGTTTACCCAACTTCTTTATCCTATCTATAATATAGTAATACTGTTGCCTGACTTGATTTAAATCACTAATAATTCACTGACTAAAATTAGTTATTAGACTTTGGAGAAAGCTATAATCTAGAAAGTGCTACGGCAGACTTTGTTAGAACACCCGTCTAATGACAGTGATCAAATAGAACGTACAATATCAACTTCGCTGGCGTCCGTTCGATTTTTGCTGTTTCTGATTTCAACATTATGTTCGTGTTCCCTACTCTCGCTCACCACCGTGTCTACCCCTCTTTTCAGGCAGTCCCACTGTCTCAATTCCAACTGCCCATCGCCTCGTAATAGTTTTGGCCGCGATCGCTGCGAAGCCTGTGATGCCCATTTACTGCTCTCAGGGCGCTTTCGTTTAGGAGAGCGTTTGCAAAAGCGGGGGCAAACGGGCACCAGCTTGACCTATGTTTTTGATGAGGAAAATTCCAGCAGCTCTCCACGACTGCTCAAGGCGCTCTATCACTCTGATTCCAACTGGTACAACCAGTTTCAACAGGAGTCAAAGCTTTTGCGCCATTTGTTCCAGGCGAGGCGCCAGGCGATCATCCGGAATTCGGAAACCCACCTCACTTCCCGTTCTCAAGATGAGGATTGGCTAAAGTTCGACTATTGGGAATCAGGAATTGATTGCCCTGTAGCATTTGTGATGGATTATTTGCCCGGGCGATCGCTGGCAGAGGAGCTACGTCAGAAGGGTTCGATTCCTTGGGTGCGTCTACGCAACTGGCTGCCCCAGCTTATTCAACTGGTATATTTTCTCCATCGCAACCAAATTATTCATGGGGATATTAAGCCAGGGAATTTGATCCTTGATCAAGATCGACTGCACATTGTTGATTTTGGGGCTGCCGGCCATGTGGGCAGTTTTCCCGTCCTCGCCCAAGGCAGCCCTGGCTATTGCCCTACGAGAATTGTGCGTGAGCGCTTAACCTATCAGCGGGACTGGTGTGCGTTGGGACGAACCTGTATTGAGCTGTTGACAGGGCATCATCCCGTTGAGCTAATTCAGCGCGGTGAGTTTAGCCGAAGGGGCGATCACTCCAACCTCGACTGGCAATCTTTAGTGCCTCAAATTTCCCCTTCTCTGGGGCAACGTATGAATACTTGGATGACAATTTAGCTGATTTAAGCTGTTCTACCACTCGCCAAGATTTCTCTGTTTCGCCCTTTCCCCTTCCTTCTGCCTGAGGTTCTATGTCCAGTTGCTTACCCGCTTCTCAACAGTAGGACGCTTCTAACCACTTAAATCCTTCTTTTACCGACGCTTGACTAACTACTTGATTCCCCTGCCCCGTCCTCAAAAGATTGAGTTTGGCGGTGGGGGTGTTTTTCGTCACCAAAATCTTCTGGGCGCAGCTTGGCCACAAATTCACGGAATGCGCGCCGCTCTTCTTCGTCTGCCTCATAATCCACCGGAATTGAAGCGTCGGCAATAACCTCTTCCATTACCCAAATAGGACTGTTGGTGCGTAAAGCCAGGGCGATCGCATCACTCGGTCGAGCGTCCAACTCCTTTTTTGTTTCACCAATAGACAAGCTTAAAATCGCGAAAAACGTACTGTCCTGAAGGGAATGAATAATCACCCGCTCCAAATTCATTTCCCAGGTATCCAGCAAATTTGCCATTAAATCGTGGGTCAATGGACGCGGCACTACCTGATTATCTAGTGCATTTAAAATTGCCCGTGCTTGATCCTGCCCAATATAAATAGGAAGCGCCCGCCGCTCAGTCGTATCCTTCAACAGAACAATTGGAGTACGATTCACCGCATCCAGTGCAATGCCGGCAACTTTCATTTCAATCATGGACGGCGCCTCTGTGTCGGGCTAGCTACGCTGGGCTAAAGGTTCCCTACCCTTTAGTATGCCTTGAAGGCCAGGAAAATCTACAGTTAATTTATCTATTTAAGTTTCTTATACTTCCGCTATTTTAACTTTCTCACAGTTTCGCGTCGTCGACGCTTTCTAAGGTTGTTTCCCAAGCAATATCACAGCCATTCGAATTGAAAATTTAACAGTTATGATTGGCTCTTGAATTAGGGCGTGCCATTAATTAATTGCCGGAAGCCTTACACAGTGGGGGGCCACGCCCTTGCAAAACAAAGCGCGTTAGGGGCTGAAGCCTCTGTGATTACTGGCTTTGAGACTTAAATGATGACAGCCCCTAGTAGGACCGTCAACGATTCCTGAGCAAAGTTGAAGGGCGGATTTAGCTTCGATTGTATGGCTCAAAATTGCTCAGTTTTTTGTCAAACTGACCGTAATCGGTGCTGAGGGGGGCAGTGTCCTATCCCTAAATTGAGTGACCCTATGGAAACGAGCCCGCAATAATCAGCCCGCCGTAAATTAGTCCATAAATTAGTCCATAACAAAGCGCAGAGTCTTCAAAAGGTAAAAACCAAAGAATGACTCTGCGCTTTGTTTACATCTCCTTGAGACTAAGCTGAGGGACTCAACTTTTATCTAAGAGACTGTTTTTTGTCGGCTAGATTTAGTAGCGGCTAGCGGAAGGCTTGTGAACGATAAAGCCCACAGCTTGACACTGCTTGATGTTGTCGAAGCCCACAACCCGCACGTAGCAGTTGGAATACTCGGAGCGGCAAGCCTGCACTTCGCTCAATACTTCCTGAACGCTCTTGGCGTTAAACAGGGGCAACTTCCACATGGTCCAGTAGTAAACCTCGGGGTCAGAAGTTTCGTTAAATTCAACGGCAGGGATGTAGCCCTGGTCGATCATGTACTGGATCTGGCGGGAAATCTGGGCGTCGCTTAGGGGAGGCAAGTAAGAAAATGTCTCAAAGCGGCGCTCCTTTGGCAGAGTCTTCATGGGAAATTTTTCTCCTGTTCGTTTGCGTGGTTTGCGCCTGATGCCTAAGGCTTGAACCGTTAAATGTCTTTGTCGGCCGAGTTTTCGTTTACATCATCAACAGCATCGGTAAACGTTGGCTCTGTCTCTAAAACGTTTTGGGTAATTCGCTCTAGATGACTACGGCGATGATTGATATTGGCCTGTTGAATGCCGGTTGTAACCATCTCCGGTAAAAATTCCACGATTTCTTGAGCTAAATGCTCGCGAACCGTCATAACCCGCAGCGCCATATCTGGATCTGCACCCATTAGTTCCTCTAGGTAGGTCTCTCCATTTTGGATTTTGCCCGTGGGAGAAAAGCCCTGTAGCCAGATTGCTTTGCCTGGGTTGGTTTGGCGAAGTTGTTCCACCACCGTTGTCATTGCTCGATAGGTCAAATAGCTTTGCAGCGTTCTTGCCGTATCTTTAGCGAGTCGTTTGATATCCATCGAATCTGATATCCATCGAAACGGGCTCTCCAGCAATGTCGCCCCGGGCGATCGCGATTCCCGAAAAAACGTTCAGGAACATCTTCAGAGAAATAACTCCTGGGGAGAGTTATGACGGAAAACCGTGTCAAAAACCGGGAGGTCACCCGTTGAATGCCATCACCTTTTGGGCGATCGCCCCAACGGGCAAACAGAAAAATCTGCCATTTAGACCGTATCCATTGCCTCGAAGTCGAACTTGATTTCTTTCCACAGTTCGCAAGCGGTTGCTAACTCGGGGCTCCAGCGGCAAGCTTCGCGGATGATGTCGCCGCCTTCACGGTTGAGGTCGCGACCTTCGTTACGAGCTTGAACACAAGCTTCCAAAGCCACACGGTTCGCCGTTGCACCGGGAGCGTTACCCCAGGGGTGACCCAAGGTACCACCACCAAACTGTAGGACGGAGTCGTCGCCGAAGATTTCCACCAGCGCAGGCATATGCCATACGTGGATACCACCGGAAGCCACCGCCATCACACCAGGCATAGACGCCCAGTCTTGGGTGAAGTAAATACCGCGAGAGGGATCGCGCTCGATGTAGTTTTCACGCAATAGGTCAACAAAACCCATGGTGATGCCGCGCTCACCTTCGAGCTTACCTACAACGGTACCGGTGTGGATGTGGTCACCACCGGACATCCGCAAGCACTTAGCCAACACACGGAAGTGCATACCGTGGTTCTTCTGACGGTCGATTACCGCGTGCATTGCCCGGTGGATGTGCAGCAACAAACCATTGTCGCGGCACCAGTGGGACAAGGTGGTGTTGGCGGTGAAGCCGGCGGTTAGGAAGTCATGCATGATGATGGGCATTTCGAGTTCTTTGGCGTACTCGGCCCGCTTCAGCATTTCTTCGCAGGTGTGGGCGGTGACGTTCAGGTAGTGACCCTTGATTTCACCGGTCTCAGCCTGGGACTTGTGGATGGCGTCGGCTACGAATAGGAAGCGATCGCGCCACCGTTGGAAGCTCTGAGAGTTAATGTTCTCGTCGTCCTTGGTGAAGTCCAAACCACCCCGCAGACACTCATAAACCGCACGACCGTAGTTCTTAGCGGATAGACCCAACTTGGGCTTAATGGTGCAACCCAATAGGGGGCGACCATACTTATTGATTTTGTCGCGCTCAACCTGGATACCGTGGGGAGGTCCTTGGAACGTTTTCAGGTAAGCAACGGGAATGCGTAGGTCTTCCAAACGCAGGGCACGCAGCGCCTTAAAGCCGAATACGTTACCGACGATGGAGGTCAGCATGTTGGTTACAGAACCTTCCTCGAACAAATCGAGGGGATAGGCAATGTAAGCGATGTACTGGTTGTCCTCGTTGGGAACCGTTTCAATGTCGTAGCAACGACCCTTGTAACGATCCAAGTCGGTCAACAGGTCAGTCCACACGGTGGTCCAGGTACCGGTGGAGGATTCAGCCGCAACCGCCGCACCGGCTTCCTCGGGAGGAACACCAGGCTGGGGGGTCATGCGGAATGCAGCCAGGATATCCGTATCCTTGGGCGTATAGTCCGGCGTGTAATACGTTAATTTATAGTCCTTTACGCCGGCTTCATAGCCCGCCTTGGACTGCGTTTGTGCGTAAGCCATAGCTTCCCTTCCTAAGAACTGTTTGTCGAACGGGTATTAGAACTCTCGAGTCGCGGCGTCGTAATGCAGTCGTAAAAACAGGCTGTCTCAAGCTCACTCTCACTAGCAGTGCCCTTGGGCACAATCGACACATTGACCTACCGCAAGCAACCAAAGCGCTTTAAGCGAAGTGTTTTGGACTATGTTTTGAAACGTGGGTGAAGTACTTCTTCCGCCCTTCAAAAACGATCTCAAAAAATTTGGCTGGCGACCAAAACCGACAGTATGTGGCACGCCTTAGCCGCCTAAAGACACAGCAATCAAGCCCAATGGCTTTATCAAGAACTAACAAGGAGTGTCAATGCTCGCTAAGCCTTGTCGTTTGCTGTTTTGACCCAATTCGCTCCCCAAGAAATATATCAGGAAAGGTATAGCCAATACTTTTCAAATACTTTAGGAGGATATGAATTTTGATAATGAAAATCCGGGTATAGTTTACAAACGCTAATGTTCCCTGATGGGTGCACCCTAGAAAGTTCGTTTACGGCGCTTGTGTCGCTTGTATAACCTTTGAAGGTTTGGCGATGGTGGCTTTAGGAGAGGGTATGAAGATTCGACCGCAGCGATTGCAGGTTTGGAAGCGGGAAGGGCGGACGATCGCGATGTTGACGGCGTGGGATTGGTTGTGGGCGCGGCTATTAGATCGGGCAGGGGTGGATGTCATTTTAGTGGGGGATTCCCTGGCAATGGTGGCGTTGGGGCATGAAACCACGTTGCCGCTGACGTTGGATCAGGTGGTACACCATGCCCAGGCGGTGTGTCGGGGGGTGGAGCGATCGCTGGTGGTGGTAGATTTGCCGTTTTTAAGCTACCAAGCCAGCGTTGAGCAGGCGATCGCCTCGGCGGGACGCATACTGAAGGAAACGGGAGCCCAGGCGGTAAAAGTGGAGGGGGGCTATGGGCTGATGGCGACGACGGTGACTCGGTTGACGGAGGTGGGGATTCCGGTGATGGGGCATGTGGGGTTAACGCCCCAGTCGGTGCATAAGCTGGGCTATCGACAGCAGGGGGGTACCCAGGACGGGGGTGATCGCATTTTGCAGGAGGCGATCGCCCTGGAGCAGGCGGGGGCATTTGCGATCGTGCTGGAGCATATGCCTGAAGATCTAGCAACGACAATTACCCAGAAACTTTCCATTCCCACCATTGGCATTGGGGCGGGTAATGGTTGCGATGGGCAGGTTTTAGTGACGGCGGATATGTTGGGGCTGACGGAGAAGTCGCCGCCCTTTGCCAAGGTGTACGACGACTTAGGGAATCGGGTGGTGGAGTCGGTGGAGTCTTATATCTCTGAGGTGCGATCGCGACAGTTTCCCCGTTCACCGCTGGAATAGTTCCATAGAGTCGTTGAAGAGAGTCGTTGAAGAGTAAGCAGAACACTATGGTCGGTCCGATTATGGTCAGTTCAATAAAGAAAGACAATTTTGAACCATGTAATGAAGCTGAATCCCTGCTGTGTCAGCCTGCTGGCACTTAAGTGGCGGCGGCTTCTAAGCGTCTTCTGATTTATTGCCTTTGCGAAAGTCCTGCCACGACGCACCAATGCCCTGGAGAATGCCTCGACCCACTAGCCCAATTCCCCGTCCCACGGCTTGCAATACGATTAAGGTTCCCTGCCCTAAAAATGAAACGGCGGAACGCAGTCTGGGGGCTACGGCGTCTCGGGCTTCTAACAGCAACGTAACCCCTAACGGAATGCCAGATAGCGATCGCAACTCCTCATTTCTAGGGGCATAAACGGGGATTTTCTCAATGCTGCGACCATCACTAACGAGCAGCCAATAGCGACTTTCAAAAATTGCGGCGGGGGTTTCCACATAGCGAGCTAGGCGATATTTCCAAGACAAATCATTGCGAAATTTTTCCACATATCGTGTCGCCATCCATCGCCGATCAAAAAATTCGTATTTGAGAGACTCAATATCAGAAAGACGGTTGATTAATGGTTGAACTACCGCATTGGCAAGGCATAATACCCAGTTTTGTAATAGTGCTTCAGCTCGCTCTAGGGCGATCGCATTTCCAGGAGGGTAAGTGCCATTGTCAGCGATTATTTTCTCCCCAAAAACAATGTGATTAATGAGGTTATCTAACTCTACAGCGCGACTTAGAATGTCTTGGCGAAGAACATCCCAATCACTCTTAAGAATGGGGAAGATTTCAATAGACTGACCATTGATTTGGCAAACTTTATAACTTTTGAAAAAGTCTTCCAAGGACTCTTCCCAAAGTCTTCGATGATCATCTTCTGAAACACTGATGCTCAAAATATTCGTCTGTTGACTGCGTTTTTGCCTTCTAAGCTGAATCAATAAATCATCAACTTTCCTCAACACCAAATACAGTAGATCCTTACGCTGTTCAGGTTTTAAAATGTCAATTTCTAAGGGTGCGCCAGTTTGGTTATTTTGAGCGTTGATCAGTTTGCTAGTACAGCGATCTAATAGGGCACTTTGTAATTGAACTAAATTACTTTCAGCGATGTCCTCTATGGTAAGGCGATCCAAATTGGGCTCTATTTCAACACTAGAACTAGGATTGGATTCAGGGGTGGCACTAGAGCTAGAACTTAGATTTAATGACGATCCGTTAACAGAAGAATTTGCTTTCTGAGGCTGTCCAGGGGCGGAGCTAACCACTTGATTGGTGGGTCTTAATGCTGGGTCTGGCGATCCCAATGAAGATTCTGACTTTCGTTTTTGGGCGCCACTTACTTTCGCGCCAGGTTTATGGGTAAAGCCGCCACCAACTGTTATCACCACCCTGCGGGCAGCGCGCAATTCCCGCCGGCGTCCTTCAATAATTAGCTTTTGTAGGCGATCGCCCAAGTTTTTCGGCTGAGCTAAATTGTCCCGAGCCAACATTGTATTTAGCTGAGCCATGGCTCGATCAATTTCTCGCAGCCCCTGATTATTCCACTTAAATTTTAGGGAGGGCTCCTGTGACGCTGACACAGGGGAAGCATCATCTTTGGGCGTTAGGGATGGCAAGGCGGGCCAAATCGTTTCTCCTCGGTGAGCTTGGCGGGCGATCGCCACAAGACGCGAGGCGGAGGAATTTTTAGTGCAGTATCCCGAGGCGCCAGCCCGCTGGGCACGAATTAGGGCAATTTCTGATAACCCATTACCCAACACTAAGATTGGAATTCGCGGATAGGTTTGGTGTATTTCTTCGCACAAACTCCACGGTGCGTATAGCAAGTTGTTGGGATCTAAACCGTCAGTGATGGCGTCAATCAATACCACTGAAATGGGTAGATCCGAAGTTTGCCCCTGGTTAGCCAGAATGGTCAGTGCTCCAGGGCGATCGCCGGTGGAAATTAACGTTGCCCCAGGCAATTCATCAACGCCAGTTTTTAGACCCAACCGAAAAATTGGATCCGTATCAACTAAAAGTAGGCGCAGCGAACCGTCACCCATATTTGATTCCTAAACTTGCACCGAAACCCGTATACGCGCAACTTTGCAGCTGCGTTCGACCTTTAGATTACCGTTATTCCCTACCTTTACGGCGGCAATGATTTAGCAATTATCAGAGCGCCGTGTAAAGACATCCCATCAGCAATATTCTTTTCTCCATTCCCCTCTTTTAACTTTTAAGCCACAGACCCTAATCTGCTACATGTGGTCTAAGTATTGCTGATACCCTAGCTGGTCGAGCTTGTTCTGTTTATCCATCACCATGGTTTTCAGGCGATCGCGATAGTCCTGCACCTGATCCAATAGCGTAGGACGCTGACACGCTAAGATTTGCACCGCCAACAACCCAGCATTTTGGGCATTACCAATTGCCACCGTTGCCACCGGAATTCCCCGGGGCATTTGCACAATGGAATGGAGAGAATCAACGCCCCCTAAGTGGCGGGTAGGCACCGGAACTCCGATTACGGGCAGCGGGGTTAGGGCCGCGACCATGCCTGGCAAGTGGGCAGCCCCCCCAGCTCCGGCGATAATTACTTGGATGCCGCGATCGCGGGCCGACCGGGCGTAGTCCACCATGCGGTCGGGGGTACGATGGGCGGACACAATAGCCACTTCTGCGGCCACCTGAAATTCTTCGCAAATGGCGATCGCCGCCTGCATCACGGGCAGGTCCGAATCGCTGCCCATAATAATGCCAATTTCCGCCCCACCGTCAGCCATAGAATTTAGCCCGTTTATTCTGCTCGTGTTTAGGTTCCAATGCCAAGCCCTTTCAGTAAAGGCTGGGTCAACCAATTCAAGCCCACTTTGACCTGATGTTCAAAGGACGGCATTCGATACAAATACACCAGCCGCCGCGTCGCATAGGCCAACGGTCCGTCCAAGGTCAGCCCCAGCCCCGATAGGGTCGCCTCAGTATTCCCCAGGGCTAGCATTTCTCCTAAATTTTGATAGCGGAATTCCAGCGCCGGGCGATCGCCCAAAGACGCCCACACATTCCACGCCACATAATCCGCCTGCTGAATTGCCACCTGCCCTGTGGACGGCACCACCGCACCATCTTTATCGCAGCTTTCTGCCAAATCACCCACCGCAAATATCGCTGGATCGCTGGTTTTCAAAGTGGCATCTGCCTGGATTTGTCCCCGATCATTTTTATCTAGGGGTAGCGATCGCACCAGCTCAGGAATTCGATTCCCCACGGTCCACAGGATCACATCCACCGGTAGCGCTTCTGTTTCGCCACGGTAAGTCAGAGAAATCGTGCCCGCCGTAATTTCCTCCACCGTTGTTTCCCAGTCAATCCAAACGCCGCGCTTTTCCAAAGCCGCATCGGCAGCATTTCGATTAAACTCTGGCGAATTGCGCAGCACCTGGTCCGACTGTTCAATAATCCGTAGCCGCCCGCGATCCCCCAACCGATCCGCTAACTTACACGCCAACTCCACCCCGCTGTATCCG
This sequence comes from uncultured cyanobacterium, assembly GCA_937883785.1. Taxonomy (GTDB): domain Bacteria; phylum Cyanobacteriota; class Cyanobacteriia; order CACIAM-69d; family CACIAM-69d; genus CALGDE01. The sequence continues at coordinate 55,564 of CALGDE010000143.1, read as the reverse complement.
CCCCCCACCACTGCCACACGAATTTTGTCCTGGTCCGACTGTTCCAGCACCTTAAGCCGCTCCTCCAATCGGTAGGCATCCTCCAGGGATCGGAAAGGAATAGCATGGTCAGCGGCGCCGGGCACAATATCAATTGGCGTTTCCCCCCCCAACCCCAGCACTAGCCGGCTGTAGGGTAAAACTTCGCCGCTGCCTAAGGTTACCGACTTCGCCCCAGGGTAAATGGCTGTCACCGAATCCTGCACAAAGCGCACCGGCGTATTGGCTAAAATTTCACTGTAGGGCGGCGCCACTTCCCAGGTTTGCAATTCCCCTGTCATCAGTTCGTACAGCAGCGGCAAGAATACAAAGCGATCGCTGCGGTCCACCAACACAATTTCCGGCTGCACCGTTTGATCCCAAGGCAACTCCGACAGCCGCAGCGCTGTATAGAGCCCCCCAAAGCCGCCCCCCAAAATCACGATGCGATTGGAATCCGTTGCCTCAGCCATTGTTGTAATTAGAATTTCGTCGCTAATTTTTGTGGTCGAATAGCGTAATCCAGCATTGGACTAAGCCAGCGTCGAAGCCAGCCGCAGGCTGTTTCAAGCTAATGTCATGCTAACGAATAACCCACTAGCGCGCAGGTTTAGATCTTTGCACTTACAGTGACGTGAATTTGCGATGACGTGAACTTGCAATGACGTGCATTTACAGTGAATAAACCCGACCATCCACCAAAAGCCGAGTAATCTTCTTCGCCTGCAAATAGGCTCCTGTTTTCATAAATACCGTACTGTCGGGCACCTTAATAACTCGCTGGTTGCGGGCCGAGAACCGTCGGGCAATGCGGTGATTGTCAAACACCGGCAGCGTCTTAAGATTCGCTTCATCCTCGGGAATTTGCCCCAAGTCTCGGAAATCTTTCAGTGGGCGGGTGATTAACTCTGCCGAACGATCCACCACTAAATAACAGGGATTAGGCAGCGACGCATTGACAAAGGGGGAAACCTCTAAAGGCTGCTCCGGATTCCCTTCCAGTGATCCCCGCTCATCTATTCCATCGTCGTCGTCGTCATCCTCTTCCTCATCATCATCGTCATCCCCGTAGTCATCATCAAGGGATAAATCGTCATCTAAATCTTCGTCGTCCAACTCTAAATTACTGTTGTCACTTCCCAAGTCTTCACCATTATCCGACGCTTGCACTTCAACAACCTCAGAGAACTCCTGAGGCTCGTCGTCGTCATCGCTGGCCACATCATTGGCTACGACTATTTCGAGCTGTCCACCGTCGCGATCCTCCTCCACTGCTAATGATGGTGAAGAGCTCCGCCGCCGCACCCGACGCCGTGAGGATTCACCTTCTGCCGCTGAATCCGAAGAGTCAGTTCCGCTGGCAGAACCATTTCGCTCATTATCTGGGGAGATATCATCTGGGATGTCTACCTCAGATTTATCTGCTTTAGCGCTGCTCCGTTTGCGAGTGCGCTTTGTTTTAACCTGGCTAGATTCTGGCGTTGGCTCCGGTGCTGGAGACGGAGGCGCAGACGTCTCGTTCCTAGCACTGGTTTTCTTAGTAACTGCCTTTGCAGACTTTTTGGCTACCTTGCCTTTCGACGCTTTACTTGGTGGACCTTGCTCTGCTTCCGCCTGGCGTAATACTCGACTAATGGTGGACGGACTGACGCCATAGGTGCGCGCCAGACTGGCCATGGTGACACCCCCCTCGCCATAGGATGCGGCAATGTCTTGCTTCTCAGAATCAGAGAGTTTTTTAGGTGTCATTAAATCAGCCTAATAAGGTCCATCCATTAGAGCGGCCAAAAGGCAGTTTTAAGGAACGCCTAGGAAACCGCTGATGATGCTGAAGAGGATCGACGGCGAGAGCTACGGCGCGATCGCGTAGACAGATCAAACTCTAACACCGCACCGATACCGAACAGTACGCCGCTAAAGATCCAAAATACTTCAAGGAGGGAACCACTTTCATAGTTCTCGATATTGTTAATGGCGTAGTTGAACCACATATCGGCGATATACAAAGAAATCGCTGCCGCCGCAATCATCCGCCAAGACTGGGCAGAACGACCACCCCAGAACGCCAACAGCAAAGCCGACGCCAGAACCAGCAGCACAATGTCGCCAACGGTGTACAGGTTCAAAATAATGTCGGCAAAGGGGCTCAGTAATTCCTCTGCTTGAATTGCCCAGACCGGCGCCGTGGTTACTGCCGTCGTAGCAACTTCAGCAGTGGCTTCCACCGCCGCTTCCACTGCCGCCTCTTCGCCTCCGCCCCCGGTGATCAGGGGTGAGAAGGAAAATACCGCACCTACAACGCCAATGACTCCCACGGCAGCCCACTGCCAAATCTCCAGATTTAGTCGTCGGGGCAGCACAGCAAGCAGCATTCCTACCGATAACAGAACGTAGGTGGCCACATAAAACACATCCCCTGGGCTAACATCCGGCTCCTTTTGCAAGCCCAACTCCCAGTAGCTAAAAAATAGCCCACCGATGAAATAGCACAGCATGCCTGCCCCGATCGCCAGCCACACGGAGCGACCGCTCAAAATCTGCTTACTGCGCCAGTTACGAAAGCAAACAATGGCCGCACCGGAAAAAGCAACGTACTCAAACACTGAGGTGCCGATGCTGTACCACAAGGGACGGGTTTCGCCGGTGGGGGACACGCTGAAAAAGAGGAAGAACAGCAGGGCAGCGATCGCCCAAACGGCACCAGCAATAATCAAATTTCGCGAAGAAAAAATCGCGGCGGAACCTTTAATAGCGGGGGACTTAGCCATAGTTTTTTAAAAGCTTTCTATGATGATATTCGGCTAAAAGACGAGAAATAATCCTCGTTGGCAATAAAACCGTACAAATACGAACTGAAACACTGGGCGAAAAGCTAGGTGACGCCATATCACTAGCAATAATCACCACAACTTAGCCAGCGGCCCTTGGGTCAACCACTTGGAAAATTCCGTGCGATCGCCCTCGTCCATATCTTGGAGCGCGTCCAATGCTCGCCCTGTGAAATTCGCGTTGCCAAAATAAACTTTCCCTAAGCCGTGGAGCTCCTGGAGTAGGGACATAATTTTTAAATCACCCCATACCGGCACCTGCCCCTCAAAGGGATCAAAAGTCAGGACATTTTCCACTGCCGCAGCTGATTCTCCCCCTGGTAACTGGAGCTTATTCAGCACCGTGCCGATGTCTTGGCGAAACTTGGCAGCCTGGCGATCTCCCAGCAAGTCTTCAATATCAAAAAATACTGCCTGCATCAGCAAAATCGCACCCAAGGTATGCCCAGGGGTAGCACCGTCGTCACCCCCTTCAATGCCGCCACCGGCTTTGTCCAGGCGAACCTTTCCCCAAACGCTGTAGCGCTCGGGTTCTTCGAGAAGCACGCAGGCCTTACCCCGATTGTCCGTCAGGTCCCGCCAGAGACTACGAGCCTCTTCAGCTTGGGCAGCGCTAAACACGTTGAGAAGTGTGAAGGTCTGCCCCTGGTAGCTCAAGATTGGAATGGTTTGGTCTTTTTCAGGATGTCGAATATTTGAAATTTCTACATCCTGCCGCTTGAGAATAAACATGAAGCAAAAGATGAACTTTTGTCAGAGCTTTGTTAGCGCTGCTAGGGGACTATTATTGCCCACCAGGTTTCTCCGTTCTATTGGGAGCTGACCGATTAAGAGCTGAGCCCTAGCATTTTTATCTCGGCAGGCACGTCGCTCCCAACAATAAAGCTTCCGGAGTTTTGGTGACGCGCCCTAGCTAGTTCAGGGCAAAGGTTGCGCCGATTGCTAAGAGGATATGCGATGTGGCTCATTCTAGCCCACGGTTTTTGGGAAAATTTGAAAATCCGTAAAACCGTAAATAACTGTGTTTAGTTTACCCCTGCCCTCCAGTGCCCCATCAGCAGGGTTGAAACCATAAGTTTTTTCTGTAGTGTTTTTGTTGCACTGATTTGTTGCACTGAATCCTTGCCGCACTAGGGGCTGTCATCAGTTAAGTCATCATCTAAGTCTCAAAGCTCTTAGCTGTGAGGGTTTCAGCTCCTCAGCACTTTTTGGGCGCGATCCCCACTACGTAAGGATCCTGGTGCTTAATTGATGGCACGTCCTAGCTTGTTGTGTGCGCTCTCCCTATAAGCTGTTGCTGTTCAACGCTGCCAGTCCTTGTCAGTGGTGATCTACGTCCGAATATGGTCGATTCTTGAATGAGTAGAACAGCCGCGATCGCTGATGATCACCGTTTAATGGGGATTCAGCTTCGATGACGTGACTTAAAGTTGTCCGGTTTTCTGTCGCACTGACCATAACCCCTCAAATTCTTTCTCACTCAGATACATTTTCTCGGGGGACGCTATTACTTCGAGAAGTACATTTGCGGGGGATAAGAATTTTATTGGAGAAATATTGCTAGAGAAATATTATTAAAGGGCGCGAGTACTCGTAGAATCTTTCCTGTACTGCATTTTGGGCGTGTAACTCAGCTGGATAGAGTAGCGGACTTCTAATCCGTTTGTCGTGGGTTCGAGTCCCACCTCGCCCGCTTTTTTGAATTACCACGGCTTCGGAAGGGGTTGAATAGGGTGAAGTTTCTCGGTGAGGCTTAGGCGATCGCAACCTTGTAAATCTCTTCTCTGCCTCAGATTCGTTATTTCAAAATCTTTTCATTTCAAAATCAATTGAAGCGGCGTAAAATGCGTCAGTGTAAGGTGCGAACACCCACGCTGAGGCAATTCCATCGAGTCTGTCCCGTTAAACCAATCCCATTAAGTTAATTGATGGAAGAAAAACAATCCCAAGCGCACCAGGTTAACGCCAATAAATGCGCTTAAAGCAATAAAGATTAAAACGTTCATTGCCTGCATCAAGTTCTTCATAAAATCCTGAGCCCCAAGGGACACCGTTTGAAAGTTTAGGAGAGGGACGCCGCTGTTGCTTCAACCCTTTTAGAAGGGTACAGAACTCCATGGCACAATTGGCGGCGGCAGGGGCGATCGCAACAAATTAATCAACCTAATCAATCAACAAACTCGATAAATAGATGACGTCAACAAGTAGATGACGTGCTAACCAGATAAACGCGCAGGCTAAAACGTAGCGCGCAAGCTATCCAAGCTACACACAGCTCTCTGCCCCCGACCCTAACGACAACAAACGTTGCAAACGTTCCCAAAAGCAGCACATTACCCGAAAGCATCAATGACGAAATTTATCTTTGTAACCGGCGGCGTTGTATCCAGCATTGGGAAAGGCATTGTGGCAGCCAGCCTGGGTCGGTTGCTGAAGTCGCGCAACTATTCCGTTTCCATCCTAAAGCTGGATCCTTACATCAATGTGGATCCTGGCACCATGAGTCCTTTTCAACATGGAGAAGTATTTGTAACCGGCGACGGGGCGGAAACGGACTTGGACCTGGGACACTACGAGCGTTTTACGGACACTGATATGTCCCGCTTAAATAGCGTCACCACCGGGCTGATTTATCAGGCGGTCATTAATAAAGAACGGCGTGGCGATTATCAAGGGGGAACGGTACAGGTGATCCCCCATATCACCGCTGAGATTCGATCGCGCATTCACCGGGTGGCTAAAGATACGGGTTCGGACGTGGTGATTGCGGAAATTGGCGGCACCGTGGGTGATATTGAATCGCTGCCGTTTTTGGAAGCCATTCGCCAGTTTCGTAAGGACGTGGCTCGGGGGGATGTGCTGTATATGCACGTGACCTTGATTCCCTGGATTTCGGCAGCGGGGGAAATGAAAACCAAGCCCACCCAGCACTCGGTGAAGGAGTTGCGGTCCATTGGTATTCAGCCGGATATTTTGGTGTGTCGCTGTGCCCGCCCGTTTCCCCCCCAGCAGCGCACTAAGCTGTCGGAATTTTGTGATGTGCCGGAGTCGTCGGTGATTGCCAATGGCGACGCGAAAAGTATTTACGAAGTGCCGTTGATGTTGGAGAAGGAGGGGCTGGCGGAGCAAACGTTGTCGATTTTGGGGATGGAGCAGCGCACGCCGAATTTGGAGGGCTGGGAACGGCTGGTGGAGCGACTGTATCGCCCTAAGCGGGAAGTGGAGGTGGCGATCGTCGGTAAGTATGTGAGCCTGACGGACGCTTATTTATCCGTGGTGGAAGCGTTGCGCCATGCGTCCATTGAAACGGAAAGCAATTTGAAGGTGCGGTGGATTAGCTCTGAGGATATTGAGCGAGATGGTCCGGCGCACTATTTAAGCGATATGGCGGGAATTGTGGTGCCGGGGGGGTTTGGGACGCGGGGCGTAGATGGCAAAATCCAGGCGATTCGCTATGCTCGGGAAAATCGAATTCCGTTCCTGGGGCTATGCCTGGGAATGCAGTGCGCCAGTATTGAGTGGGCTCGTTATGTGGCGGGTTTAGACAATGCCAACAGTGCTGAGTTTGAACCCACCTGCAAGAATCCTATTATTGCCCTGCTGCCGGAACAGGAAGATGTGGTGGATTTGGGAGGCACGATGCGTCTGGGGCTATATCCCTGTCGCATTGAGGAAGGATCTTTAGCCCATCGCCTTTACGGTCGCGAGGTGGTTTATGAGCGCCACCGCCACCGCTATGAGTTCAATAACAGCTACCGCACCAAGCTGGTGGAGACGGGCTATCGCCTGAGCGGCACATCCCTTGATGGACGACTGGTGGAAATTATTGAAATGCCGGATCACCCCTTTTTCCTGGCAACCCAGTTCCATCCAGAGTTTCAGTCGCGCCCCAGTACGCCCCACCCGCTGTTTGTGGGATTCCTCAGTGCAGCCCTTGAGCAGAACCCTGAGAAAAAGGTTGAACATGGGCAAAACAACGGGGTAGGGTCCGAACCTTTAACGGGGATGACGGTGGGGGAGGCGATCGCCCAGCAGCCCGAAATGGTCACCAACGGAATTGCCGGCGACATGATCAGTGAAGTCACCAGCGAAGGGCGATCGCCCGCTAGCGAAGTTAGCGCAGCTCCAGCTAGTGATTACGGTGAGGACCAGAACCTATCTGCCTTCGCCGACGCCAGTGGTAATGACATTATTGGCTAGCGGGAGCTGGGGTTTGTCATGGCTTAAAATTTCAAAAATTCTAGCGGCGAGGATTTCAGCCCCAGACGTCTTGTTTTGAAAGGGTGTGTATCCGCTACGGCGCAAGGCTGATGGCGCTTAATTGATGACACGCCCAACCCACCGGGACGTGTCTCGCCTTCTAAAGACCCATACTAGCGACCCATATCCTTAGCCATATCCTTAAACATATCAAGGCTAGGACCAGGACCGCGACGCTTGCCATCGGAGCGGGGGATTTGATTGTAGGGAGAAAAGAGTGCCGCTGGCTGAGGAGGAGCGGGGGGCGCTGGCTCAACTACATCGTTTTCTGCGGGCTCAGCGTCTTTTTTCGCCTTCTTGCCAGCTTTACCTTTGGCTACTTTCTTCTTGCTGCCTTTTTCTTCTGCCTTTTTGGGAGCTACTTTTTTCTCAGCTGCTTTTTCCGGCACAGGCTTCTCGTCAGCTTCTCCCTCAGTGGCATCGGCAGCGGTGTTGGCAGGGGCAGCGCCGTTAGCGGAATCGGCGTCGTCAAATTCTACAAAGTATTTACCCTGCTTTTCGTCCTCTTTTTTGCCACCGAGTAGATTTTTTAGGGGGCCGATCATGGTCTGGGTTTTCTCCTCAAGAAGCCTACAAGTCATTGCGCCTATGAATTTTAGCGGATGGCCCATGACTAGGGAGCAACCGTGGATATTTCGCAATATGTAGGAAGTGGACAATCCCTTTTTACGTAGTTGACAGCGCAGGTTGTGACTAGGGCAAATTCAAAGGGAACAGCCCGCAAGGAGAGCAAAAACAAAATGGCACAATAAGATAGGCGGCAATAGGGCGATGATTCCTGGGGAAATGCTCCGGTTGTTGACCTTTGTAGCGGTTTTTTTTGTCGCTGTTTTGTCTAGTTACTTTCGAGACTAAGTTCATGGGCGATTCCATTGAGCAATTTTTATTATCGATTTCGCCAATGGGGTCGGGTGATCGCCCGAACGAGAAATTTTTGATTCGCACGGAAATTGTGCCGAAAGGTGCGCCGCTGGGACAGGAAGAGGTGGTGTGGCCCCTGGACCATTGGATTGACCAGGCGCAGTTGCTATCGGGGGATCCGCTGGTGGCAATGCTGAACCCCCAGGACGCGGCCACCAAAACTCCTTCCGCGTTTGGCAATTTGCTGTACGACCAGTTGTTTCAGAAGAGCATTCGCGATAGCTGGCTTGTATCCCAGGGGGTGGCCCAAAGCCAACGGCAGGTGTTGCAACTGCGTTTGGGGCTTAAAGGCGATCGCCTGGCTCGCCTACCGTGGGAGGCCCTATCGGGGGACGGGCGCACTTTAACCACGGGCACTGAAACTACCTTTTCGCGATATCGCCTTAAGTTTGGACACCAGTCGGCGGCGCGAGACAATATTGACCAGCTGCGATTCCATCATCGACTGCGGATTTTAATGGCGGTGTCGGAGCCCGATGATCGCGATCGTCTGGAGCTATCCCAGGAGGTGGAAAAGCTTAAGGATGAGCTGGCAAAGCTACAGGATTCGGATCAGCCCCTAGATATCACCATTGATGTGCTGGAGCAGCCGGACCGGGGGCGATTAACCCAGTCTCTGGAGCAGGGGCAGTACCAGGTTTTTCACTACGCTGGACACAGCAGCTCCGGTCCTGACGGCGGTAATTTGCATCTAGTAAGCAGCCGCACCGGCCTTACGGAGATGCTGAGTGGTCAAGATTTAGCAGGGCTGTTGGTGAATAATGGCGTGCTGCTGGCGTTTTTTAATTCCTGCCAGGGCAGCTATAGCGCTGCGGGAGGTGCATCCAAGTCTCTGCTGGCCGAAGACAAGGCGATAATTGATAACCTGGCAGCGGCGCTGGTGGAGCGGGGGGTGCCGGGGGTGTTAGCCATGAGTGAAAACATTCCCGATGAGGTGGCGCTGACATTGATGCAGTTGTTTTATCGCAATTTGCGCCCGGATTATTCAGTGGACTTAAGCCTGAGTCGGGTGCGTCAGGGATTAGTGTCCGCTTATGGATCTAGCCGATTCTATTGGGCGCTGCCGATTTTGTACCTGCATCCAGATTTTGACGGGTTTTTATTTAAGCCCATGGTGGCTCCCGGCGGCGATTTTGCTTGGAGCATGCCCCTTCCCGATGACGATGATGAGCAGTTGAGTGCCGATTGGGATATGGCGGCGGAACCGACGGCCCAATCAACGAGACAGTCGGCCGGCCAGTCTGCGGGGAGCCCCACCGATGCCTTACCGTCGGGGTTGGCTAGCCAGTCCAGCGCCAGTGGTGCCCCCTTAGACCTGCCTCCTTTTAACTTGCGCCCCAGCCAGCAATCAAAAAAAGCTGCTGCGAAAGCTGCCAAGGTTTCAGGGACTCCGGCGATCGCCCCGTCAATGTCCCAGGAAAGCGCTCCGTCTAGTACCTGGCAAGATCGCCTGCCGAAAGGGCGACGATCGGTGCCTTGGGTTTTGGGTGGTTTAGTCGTTGCCACCTTTGGGGTGGGGGGATTGCTGTGGAATCCAGAGGGACCTGATCCCGTAACGTCCAATTCGCCAAACTCCTCCGACCTGCCAAATTCCCCAGCGCAGAATTTTGCCCAGGGCGATCAGCAGGGCGTTTGGCAAAAGCTTGAAGCGCTGTTGGGACCTGGGCAAAATAACTTGGGAGCGGCTGCAGCCATTGTGAATGGCATTCCAAAAGATTGGGATGATGCCGAGGCGTTTTTCTGGCGGGGACGGCTGGCATGGCAGGCGGCAAAAACCGGTCAGCAAAATCAGTACGGCAGCGTTGACGATGCTCTTCGCTACTGGAGCCAGACGGTGACTAAAAGTAAGGACTCAGTGGTTTACCAGGCGGCGTTAGGATTTGCTCACTACCAAGCAGGAAATTTTGAAGATGCTGAAATTCAGTGGGAAAACGCCGTAAAACTGGCGGGACAGCGAGCCACTGAATTTCCCACCACCGTTGTGCCGGGAACACAGGCAGGCAATGAGGTGGAGAAATTGAAGGAGCGATCGCGCCTCAATGCCCATGCTGGGCTGGCGCTGATCAATTGGCGCAAGGGTGATCGGGATGCCAATATTCCAGAGGTTCAATACCATCTCAATATTGTGAACAGCGCCGCTGGAAGCAACTATGCTGACGACGCTTTCCTGGGAAATGACTGGATGTGGTCCCAAAAGACCCTGTCCGACTGGAAAGAAATCAACACTCTGCAATAACCCTAAAAGACGCCAGCTTACCGCAAAGCCACCCTTACCAAAGGTGGCTTTGCGGTGAGTCCTGTTTGAGTCACGCAATGAATCCGCACTATTTGCTTCGTCAACGTTTCGCGAACGATGTCCCTCAGCGATCGCTGACGGTTTTGATCATTCAAGCGTCGACCATAGAGGATCAAGTCTCTAACCAAAAACGTTGGTGAAAGGGAAAGATCGGGAATCTCCCCCTACTCCTTCCTTAAAAATGAGGGAGATGAACTTGTGCACTAGGCGGTGGCGATCGCTCCAGAATTAATGGATGCCAGGGAGCTGTCATAACTTAACAGCGTTTGATACAGGGACGCTGCCACTTCTGCCCGCGTTGCGGGACGGTCCGGGTCAAACACCTTGACGTTGGGGGCGTTAACCATCGTTTGCTTATTCACTGCCGCCGCAATTTTTGGCACCGCCCACTTGGGAATTTCCGCTGCATCGCTTAGAAACGCCAGGTCTGATGCGGTACCGTCAGGCCAATCTAAGCCACTGGCCAGGGACACCAAAAGCTGGGTCTTTTGCAACGGCTGATTGGGACCAAACTGGGTGGCGGAGACCCCAGACATAAAGCCTGCTCGGTACGCCGTTTGAATGGAGCTGGCGGCCCAGAACCCCGCCGCCACATCGGTAAAGGTGCGGGGCGATCGCTCTGGTCCCGGCTGCAACACCTGAGCCAACATGGCTGCATACTGGGCGCGAGTGATGGAGTCGTTGGGGCGGAAGGAGCCATCGGGAAAGCCGTTAATCAACCCCTGTTCCTTCAGGGCAGAAATAAACTCCGCGCCCCAATGTCCCGAAATATCGCTAAAGGCGGGTAACGTGCCGTCGGGCTCCACAATGTACTGGGACGATACCGCCGCCGCATCGCCCAGGGCCACCAGCGCCTGATAAATTGCTGCCGCCACTTCCCCACGGTTCATGGGGGAAAGGGGGCGTAAGTCGCTGGTGCGAGGATAATTCACCACCAGCCGGTTTGCCGTTGCCGTGGCAATAGGGTTGACGGCGTAACTGGGGACCTGGGCGCGATCACGGAACAGCATCAGTAACCGAGGATCACCGGTGCTCAACCCCAAACCATTGGCTAAGGAAATCAGCGCCTGCACCCGGGTTAGGTTTTGACCAGGGCGGAAAGTTCCATCGGGGAAGCCCGCAATAAAGCCCATAAGGCTGGCTTTGGCGATCGCCCCAGCACCCCAAAAGGACGCGGGCACATCCACAAAATTACGCGCCGGTTTCGTCAACGGGCGATCAAAAGCTTGGGCTACCAACGCCGCATATTGGGCCCGGTTCAGAATTTCATTGGGGCGGAATGAACCGTCAGGATAGCCCGCAATAACATTGCGATCGCGCAACGGCGTAATAAATGCCTCTGCCCAGGTGCCTTTTACATCATCCACGGGGGTGGGGCTAGGTCCTGGAGTCGGCGTGGGGGTTGGCGTGGGGGTCGGTGTAGGCGTTGGAGTGGGTCCCGGCGTCGGCGCTGAAGCTCCCGAGGTGTCCACCAGCCCCTTGGTTTTGCTGACGGTAATTTGGTTGCCCACCGCCTTAATGGTGTTGGCAGTGGCGTTCTGAATATCGAACTTGCCGTTATTGCGAAAGACGTTTTTCCCAGGATCCTGGGCAGAGCCCACGTCGGGATTTGCCTGCAAAATAATCGTTAAGCCATCGTCGCTATTGCCGTCAAAGGTATTGCTGCGGAGCATCGGCTGAGACATATCTGAAACCACAATGCCGCTGCGGTTGCTAACCAGCGTGTTTCCCTCAATGCGGGGTTTTGCCGATCCACTAACGGCGATACCAAAGCCTGTATTGCGACAAATATTATTTCGAATGACCCCCTGGCTGGTTTTAGCAATGGAAATGCCGTTGCCGTCGTTCTTCTCAAATAAATTGCCATCCACCACCGGCGCGGAACTGCCGGTAATAAATACCCCTTCCCGCTTGGAGCTGATAAATGTGCTGGCAGCAATGGTCGGGCTCGCTGATTCCACCCAAACGCCCGTGCCTCGACTGGCAAGGTTTGTTACCGTCACCCCCCGAAGCTGGGCATCATTACTGGTGAAGGCAAAAGTGACATTTTGTCCGGCAAAGGTGGGACTTAAGAATCGTCCGCTGCCCTGCACCAACACCCCTTGCCCGCGACCGCCTTCGTTGCCAATGATCGCCACCCCACCGGGCACCGTCAGGGGAAATGCTTCGCCACTTTCCGCCGTATATTGACCCGCCGCCAGCTGTACCGTATCGCCAGATTGGGACTTTCCCAAAGCTGCGGCAATGGTTTTTAAGGGCGCACTCTGATTGCCCGCCGCCCCATCACTACCGGTGGCGGAATTAACAAAATAAGTTGCCATGGGGGTGTAGATATCCTTTAAATCAAGATCCTTTAGACGCCCGTTCTATCAGGCTTCTTTGCCAGCTCTATCTGTGGTTTTTGGCGCTGTTGCCATTAATGTTCAATAGTCTCTATTCCAAAGAATTTTCATTCCAAAGAATTTAAGGTCTTGTGCCACAGGATTTTCAGCCCCTAACTTATTTTTAAAAAGGCTTTAAAAAGACCTTAAAAAGGCGCTGTTCCCCGCTGCACTAAGCTTCTGGAACCAGTTAATGACGTGCCCCTAGTTACTATTGTCAGGCTTTGCCAACTATAGCCGCTGCTTCTTTGCCCTATCCACTGGTTGTTACTAAAGATGACCAGGCTGTTATCTCCAGAAGCAGTGCATGTGAATGAAGTGGGTCAGTCAAGCAAATAAATTAAGCAAATAAATCAGGCAAATAAATCAGGCAAAAATTATTCTTCAATACCGTAGAAAACATTAAGAAAATCCAATCGAATTGGGTAATCAAATCAGGTTGCGTAACTTGAGTTACAAAATCTTGACAAGCCCCTTGGTAGCTTATGCCTAGCTCCAAACCTGTTTTGTTTAACTCAGCAGCACCTTAATTAGGTCCACCCCGTTAGCCATTGGCAAGGGGGATCATCGAAAGTTACTGCCATGAATTGAACACACACATTGCTTGGTTGTTGTGTAAGCTGCGCTGCTTCTGTGGGGCAACTTGCCCAAACTTAATCACTGTGTTGGGCACATCTGATTTTGCAAGGCTCTGGCTTCGTCGTTTTGGTTTGGTATTTCGTTGAACCGTTTCCCCTGGCTGGTCCCACTTGGTGGTGGAGAATATCGTGGCACCCGTAAGCATTCAAATTGTTGAAGGCAATCCCCATTTGCGATCGCATCTGAGTTGGCGTCTGCAGCAGCTCAATTACGACGTGTGTTCCGCGTCAACGTTGCAGCACGCTCGGGATATGTTGATGCAGATGCGACCAAGCGTTGTGATTTTAGACGCGGATATCGCTGAAGGTAACGCTTTTGAGTTTTGTCAGTGGATTCAACAAACTCAGTCGGCGTTGGTACTAATGTTGTCCGCTCGCACGGAAGAGCCCGATGTGGTGCGCGGCTTAGAGGCGGGGGCTGACGATTACCTGACGAAACCCTTCGGGGAGCGGGTGTTGTTTGCGCGGCTGCGAGCCTTGATTCGGCGCTGTAAGAGTCAAACGGCACCGGCGTATTTGGATTATGGAATTTTACGCATTGATCTAATTCAGCGGCGGGTGTGGTTACGCAGTGAGTCCATTGAACTGACGCCTCAGGAGTTCAGCTTGCTTTATGCTTTGGCCCAGTCGGGGGGAATGCCTTTGAGTCGGTCAGAGATTTTAAATCGTGCTTGGCCAGATAGTATTGATAATCCCCGCACGGTGGACACTCATATTTTGTCTCTGCGGAAAAAAATTGAGACCGAGCCACGGCAGCCCAACACCATCCAAACGGTGCGCAATGTGGGATATCGCTTAAATGTGGATGCCCTGGATGAAGGGGTGCCGGTGCGATCGCTCAGCGTAGCCAGCTAGCGAGTTCTTCATTTGGCAGCAGGTGTAATAGCAGATGTGCAGTTAACGTTAGCCCGTTGACTGACGAGCCTTAGAGCCTGCAAACTATCTTTCACGTTGGGCGTTAACAAGGACTTAAGGAAAATTAGCGGTCTGAGCTGGTAGAACTAGCTGGTAGAGCGGTTCAGTTTTTCTGCGTACTTGTGTTGGTGTATCTTCCCCAGCTATGACTCGATTTTTATTGACTAACGATGACGGCATTGATGCGCCCGGTATTCGGGCTTTGGCGCGATCGCTCCAGGCTTTGGAAGGAGACCACGAGCTACACTGGGCTGCTCCCAATGAACAATATTCTGGCTGTGGACACCGGGCTATTAGTGAGGAACCGATTCGGGTGGAAGCGCGCAACCATGAGCCTGCCACCAGTGCCCACGCTGTATTTAGTTCCCCCGCCAGCTGTACCCGCATTGGATTACGCAGCTTTGCGCCGGACACCGACTGGGTGATTTCTGGGATCAATGCCGGTGGCAATATGGGGGTGGACCAGTTTGTGTCGGGCACTGTTGCCGGGGCGCGTCAGGGGGTAATTGATGGAAAGCCCGCGATCGCCCTGTCCCAATATATTCACGGTCGCCCTATCCATTGGCCCACGGTGGAACGGTGGACCACGGCGGTGGTGAAAGAACTGATGGGGCGATCGCTACCGAAATACCATTTTTGGAACGTAAATTATCCTCACCTGGATCCCGATAGCCCGCTGCCGGAGCTGTTTTTTTGCGAGCCGTCTAAGGACATCATGCCTCTGGACTACTGCCAAAATTCGGCGGGGGATTATGTGGCAACGAGCGTTTATCGCGATCGCCTAGTCACCCCTGGCACCGATGTGGGCGCGTGCTTTGGCGGCAAAATTGCCATTACGCAATTAAGTATTTAGTTGATTTAAGTCTTGAGTTGATCCTTTCAGAAAGGCTTTGGAAGGGCATGGAAGGGCTTGGAAGGGCATCGCCCACATCATGCACAGCGACAATGTGGACTAAATTCACCTCCCTTCTCAACACGCTAATCCTGTAGAGGGGGTGGAAGCACTCTGGAGGTGCCAACAACAGCATGGGACTTTCAGGGATTCAAGGATTGTACAGAATCTAAAAGTGATCGCTGAAACCCTATTGATTTCGTTGCTCTCCAAAACCCTTGCAAGATTAGCGTTATCAAGGGGGCTTTTTAACGAACTGCCCAACGGGCTGGCTTTGGGGGTCGGCAAACGTGGATTTGTTACACCATTACTGATCTAGGGGCTAGTTAGGCGTAAGGATTGGCGATCGCCATAACCCAACAGTTACGATCAGCGCAGATTAGTCGTCCCCAAGCCACCAGGAACTGTCTATGTCCCGCC
Organism: uncultured cyanobacterium; assembly: GCA_937883785.1. Taxonomy (GTDB): domain Bacteria; phylum Cyanobacteriota; class Cyanobacteriia; order CACIAM-69d; family CACIAM-69d; genus CALGDE01. Next base: position 39,995 of record CALGDE010000143.1, on the reverse strand, counting down.
GGAAAAGCCTAACTAAAACCCTCCAGCGTTGGCTATGGAGCTGTCGAGGCATTCTGGTGGTTGCTCCCATTGCCTCCGGGCTGGTTTTTGGGGCGCACCACTCTGGCTTACTACAGGGGGGAGAATGGAGCGCTTATGATTGGCTGATGCGCCAGCGTCCCGAAGAGGAAAAGGACGATCGCATCGCCATTGTGAGCGTTGACGACCGGTCCCTTCAGCAAATTGGGCAAAGCATTGTGCCTGACGACGTGTATGCGGATTTGCTGGATAAGCTGGCGGCGATGGAGCCTCGGATGATCGGCTTGGATATTTACCGCGACGTTAGAACCCGCGATGTGCGAACGGGGGAAGATTCTAAGCGGCTCGATGAGGTGTTTAGGCGCCTAGATAACGTGGTGGGGATTGTCAAAATTATTGGCGACAATGAACGGGAACGGGTGGCGCCGCCGCCGATCCTTCAAGAGAAGGAGCAGGTGGCCATGAACGACTTGCTCGAAGACGGCGATACCAAAGTGCGGCGAGGGTTTATTTACGCCAACAATGTGAAGGGCGAGCAGATATATAGTTTCGCCGCTTATTTAGCGTTTTCTTATTTGATAGAAGAGGGCGTAAATTTAGAAACCATTGAAACCACTGACCCTTGGGGGCTGCGCTTAGGAGAGGTGGAATTTTGGCCATTCCAGGGCGATGACGGTGGCTATATTCGCGCGGAAGATGACGGCTTCCAGGTGCTGATTAACTATCGCGATGCGGAAGAGCCCTTTGAAGTGGTGTCCATGGCGGATGTGCTGGACGGTACGGTGCCCGATGACTGGGCTCGCGATCGCATTATTTTGATTGGCAGTACCGCAGAAAGCGCGGGAGACTTCCTATTTACCCCCTACAGCGGCGGCTGGTTAGAGCTGGCGAAAAAAACGCCGGGGGTGGAAATTCATGCCCATCTAACCAGCCAGATCATTAGCGCCGCCTTGGACAATCGCACCATGATTCGTTCCCTAGCGGAGTGGCAAGAGCACCTGTGGGTTATTTTCTGGGTTTTAGTGAGCTCTACCCTGACCTGGATTTTACGGCTGCCGGACAATAAGCAAATGATTTTGGTGTTGGGGGGCATTGGCATCGCTAGCAGTCTTGGAACCCTGTTTGGCATCACGATTATTGCCTTTAATAGCGGGCTGTGGATTCCTCTGGAGGCTCCGGTGGCAGGCTATGTGCTGGGAGCTGCCGGGGTGGGCATGTATTTGGCTCGAAGCGCTGGCAAAATCCGTGAAACCTTTGGGCGCTATCTCACCGCCGAAGTGGTATCCACCATTTTGGAAAACCCCGAAGGAGCCAGCCTGGGGGGCGATCGCCGCAACATTACTATTTTGACCTCGGACCTGCGGGGCTTTACCGCCACCGCCGAGCGGCTGCCTCCCGAGGAAGTAATCGAAATTCTAAACCTGTATTTGGAACATATGGCTGATGCCATTACCGCCCATAACGGCACCATTGACGAGTTTATGGGGGATGGCATCCTGGTGTTCTTTGGTGCTCCTATTGCCCGAGAGGATGATGCCCAACGAGCGCTAGCCTGCGCGATCGCCATGCAGCGGGCCATGAAGCCGGTGAACGAAAAAATGGTTGCCATGGGGCACCAGCCTTTGCAAATGGGCATCGGCGTTCACTCCGGAGAAGTGGTGGTGGGCAATATCGGCTCCCAAAAGCGCACCAAGTACGGCGCGGTGGGTTCAGCCATGAACCTGACCTATCGGGTGGAGTCATATACCATTGGCGGTCAAATTTTAATTACCGAGGAAACCTTGAATATGGCGGGGGGCGAGGACTTTGCTCAGGTTCGCAGCACCCAGCAGGTGCAGCCGAAGGGGGTGAAACAGCCAATGACCATTTACGAGATCAGCGGCGTTGGTGGTTCCTACAATTTATCGCTGGCGTCGGAGGACGAAGAGTTTGTACCCTTGGCGTTGCCGATTTTGCTTACTTATCAGCTTTTAGATGGCAAACATGTGGGCGATCGCCATTACGAAGCAGAAATCATGGCCCTATCCGACAAAGGGGCAGAAATTGAGCTGGTGCCTGGGTCTGTGGTGGACGATAGTGACCCTAATGGGGTGCGGCTGCCAGGGGATCGCAGCAATATCAAAATGGTGGTGGATGCCGGTAGCGACGCAATAATGGACGACTGGGGCGAAAGCGATCGCGAAATTTACGGCAAAGTCACCGCTGTGACTGTCGGCCCCAATACCAGCACTAATGGCAGCACTAATGGCAACATTAACGGCTCTGATCCCAAGACCCTAGGATTTACCGTACGTTTCACCGCCAAGCCCCCCGCCCTGGATCGCTGGCTAAAGTCCTGCTATGACCGCGCGATGCCCACCACAATCAGCTCGTAGGCGCTCGTTGGATAGCTCTGCTGGAACTTCCTGCATCCTTCCTCTGTGTTGTGTTTCCCGCCCTACTGCTGGTGAATTTTGCCAGCACTTTTTTCGGTCAGCACCGTAGCTGTGCTCACCACCCACAATTTTCGTCACCAATTCCCAATTAATTGCCCTTTATTTGCCCGATTTTAGATAATCTGGATTAAATAATTTTTGTTAACAGATCAATAGACCAGCGGGATAGCTATGATTCGAGTGCGGGCTTGGTTAATGGTTTTGATTGGGGCGATCGCCACCGTCGTCGTCGGGTGCAGCAGTGCTGATAGTGCTGCCGAAGCAGCAAAGGCTGCAGCCCAAGCGGCAAACTTAGAAATTTACGTCCCGGCGGTGGTGGAATTGCGCGATCGCTTCCCAGAGGTGGAACCTGCCTTTGCCAAGAAAAAGTGGCGTGATATTCAAACCTTTGTCCACGGTCCCTTAGGGGAACTGCGTGAGCGTATGGCACGGGTTAGCCGAAACCTGCCGAAAGACCAACAAAAGCTTGCCGCCAAAGCCACTGGCGATTTATTTGAGAGCCTGTTAGCTATGGATGAAGCTGCTGGGCGTTTTAACTATGTTGACGCAGAGAAAGAATACGAAAAGGCGATCGTTGCCCTAGACGCGTTTCTAGATTTGGTTCCCTCCAGCCCCACTGGAGAGTTGTCCTAAATCAAGGCTGAACAAGGTTTCCTGAAAGTGAAATAACTTGGCAGCATGGTGCTTTTCCAGCCGTGGTCACTAAGGCGTTGTGACCACGGCTGCTTTGCTATTGGCAATGTGTAACGTCACCCTTCAGAACATTCAAACAGGACTTAAGGAAAAAAACGAATGCCCTCATCCCCCAGCCCCCTTGCAACTACGTCCAAGACATACTCCTCTCCCCCCAGGGAGAAGGGGAGCCAGGAAAAATGACAAACGTTTGATCATTCGTCCGAAGTACCCCTCCCCAGAAAGAGAGATTTAGGGTGAGGGGCTTTGGGCTTTTGCGTAAGTGCTGTCAAAATCAGTGCCCAGCAGCAGTCTACTTAAGTGGACTTTGAGTTGAGATGACCGACAACAACATATCCATTTGGCTATGGCTAAGATACTGCAGAGACACTTATGAAGCGATGTTTTTCTTTGGGTAATGAATATAAACTTGTCCGTAGAGGTGATGACAAGTCTTAAAAGAGACGGGAAGATTCGACCTCGTCTAGGGGAAATTGCTTTCAACCGCTATAAAAAAGCAACGCCAAGGGCAGATATTATTGATTACATTGTCGATAAAGAATCTTATAAATCCCTGTGGAAAATAACCTTGGAAAAAGTAGTGAAGTGGGATGCCTGAAGGTTTGTTCATTCCCTTGATTCTGGTACTTTCATACAGGCTTCTAGGATATTACTCCAAATTTCTAAAGTCTTATTTCGTCTCCCTATCGGCTGGTTTCTGCGGTCAAAAAAATCAGGATAAATTGAAAACTTCAGGATAAAATTTCATGCTTGAGGGAGAAGAGGTGTCACTACGGCCAATTCAATGGAAATTCAATAGAAAACAGTGCAATTTTGGGGCACACAATCTAATCCAAATCGGCACTGTTGACTTCGCTAATGCTTTTCGAACGATGATCCTCAGCGATCGCTGACCACTTTACTCATTCAAACGTTGACCATAGTTGGTGCCCAGAAACGGATGCCGTAGGGGGATATACGCTTCTTGAGAAAGGGTGTTCGGGGGTGAAATCTCTTCGTCCATTGATTTTCAGGTTTAATCAATAATAATTCCCGACCAAATACTGTCTTCTCTGCCGCTTTGCTTATTCTTATTTATCTTTTTATTCTTTTACTCTTATGGCTGCTTCCGCACTTTCTTCCCGTCCCCATTTAGTCATCGTGGGCTGCGGAATTATTGGGGCAACGTTAGCTTATGAACTCAGTCGAACTCAGCAGTTTAAAGTTACCGTTCTTGACGAACATGGGCAGCAGTTTGTACCGGCGGGTCCTATTTTTGCCCAGAAATTCTCTAGCAGCACCGGGGGCGCGTTGGGGGTGTTGATGGGGGTTATTAGTCGAAAGCTTAAGGGGCGAGCTTGGGAAATGCGCCGTACCAGCATTCGACGGTATGAAACGTTAATTCCTGAGTTGGAAGCGGCGACGGGAATGCGGATTGGGCACAATCGTCACGGACTGCTGCGAATTTGCTTTGAAAATGAGCCGATGGAGAAGTGGGAAAAGCTGGTTGCTCAGCGCCATCGGCAGGGATTTCGCTTGCAGGTGCTGGGGCGAGATACTTTAATGCGCACCTATCCCCAGTTGCGGATCACCAATCGCCATCGCCTACGGCGTGCCGGCAATCGCATCAGTATCACTAAGGACGAGGGTGAGATACAGTCTCCTTCTCGCAAAATTATCGGAGCCGTTTATTCGCCGCAGGATTTGCAGGTTAATCCGGTTTCAATGGCGATGGCGCTCATTGAAGGGGCGGTTCAGCAAGGGGCGACGTTTTATTGGGGCTGGCGGGTTACGGAGCTAAAGAGCAAAAAGCGAGGCGATCGCCACCATGTACACCGTATTGAAACCACTCGCGGTGCTATCGACTGTGATGGGGTGATTATTACGGCGGGACTGGGATCGTCAGAGCTAGCGGCAAACTTAAATTACGATTTGCCCCAGCGCCCAGTATTGGGGCAAGCGGTGCATCTCAAACTGCCTAAATCTTTGTCTATCACTGAGCCGGTCATTATTGGGCAGGACGTCAATATTATTCCGCTGGAAAAGGGACATTACTGGGTCGGCGCCACAGTGGAGTTTGGTGACGGCAACGACTACCCAGAATGTTGCAAGGAAAATCTGGAGCATATGCTGCAAACGGTGTTTGACCTGTGCCCCCGTTTGCGAGACGCGGATATATTGCGCACATGGTCTGGGCTGCGACCGCGACCGCAAAATCGCCCAGCACCGGTCATCGAATCTTTGGCGAATTACGACAACGCGATTTTGGCGACGGCTCACTATCGCAATGGAGTTTTACTGGCTCCGGCAACGGCTGAACTGGTGTACGAAATGGTTAGGGATTTGGCGATCGCCTCATAGAAAAGTACGGCAAAGGTCCTGCCGAAAAGCATCGCCAAACAGTAGTTTTCATGCCCAAAAAATCAATCGAAAACAACGGTACGGTTACCGTAGCTAATCACTCGATTTTGCAGGTGCGATCGCACCGCCCGTGCCAAAACCACTCGCTCTAAATCTTTCCCTTTACGAATTAAATCGGGCACTGTGTCACGATGACTAACGCGGGATACATCTTGCTCAATAATTGGCCCTTCGTCTAAGTTTTCGGTCACATAGTGGGCCGTTGCGCCGATAACTTTTACTCCTCGAGCGTGGGCACGATGGTAGGGCTTCGCCCCGGGAAAAGCGGGTAGAAATGAGTGGTGAATGTTGATTACTGCGGGAAATTTTGGCAAATTATCGGCACTTAAAACCTGCATATATTTTGCCAGTATAACCAGGTCAATTTCGTATTCTTCCAATAAGGAAATCTGCTTTAATTCCTGGGATATTTTTGTCTCTTTCGTAATAGGAATATGGTGATAGTCGACATTAAATTGTTGGGCAATACCCTGTAAATCGGGGTGGTTACTGATAATTAGTTTAATATCTCCCGGCAGTTCCCCTGACTGATGTCGCCACAGTAAATCCAGTAAACAATGGTTTTGCTTGCTGACCCAAATGGCAATTCTGGGGCGAATATCAGAGAAATGTAGCTGCCACCTGGCGTTTAAAGGACGGGCGATCGCACCAAAAGCGGGATCGATTAATTCCTGGGGCAAATTGAATTTATCAAGCTGCCATTCTACCCGCGTTAAAAATAACCCCTCTTCCGAATCAACGTGCTGATCCGTATGGATAATATTGCCGCCGTTAGAGTCAATAAAATTGGCAATTCTAGCCACAATTCCCCGCTGATCAGGGCAGGACACTAGCAATGTGGCGGTGGAGTCGGAAGCAGGACTGGGCATGGAAAAGATTAATTATTTAAGGACCGGGGACAGGAGCTTCTGGGCTAGGTGACTCATTAGGATCAGAGGTGGGTGTAGAGTCAGGCGTCGGAGTAGACGCAGAAGGCGGAACATATTTCCACTCATCTAACTCGCGAATTAAAGCATATTCAAAGTCCCTCGGAATGGTGTAGATGGACTTCCCTTCCTCTGGGGCGCTGGCTGATCCTGCTGATGGATTTTCGGTTGAATTTGCACCATTGCCGCGCCCTTCGCCCGCTGCATCTTTTTCTGTCTGAGACGTATCGTTTTCGGTCTCCGCCCTTAAATCTGGATCCCGCTGGGCATAAACAAATTCATCGTTAAAGCCCGCTGAACCTATTTTTAATTCCTGCCCTTCTCCGTTTTTTAACGTGATACTGAGCTGGGCGCGAGGGGAGTCCAACCCGTACTCGGCAAGCTGCTTTTGGGTGGCGATTAATTTACCGTCTGACTGTCCCGTAGCAATTAAGTTTGTTAGGAAAGCGATCGCCCCATCGCTAGCTTGAACCGGATCCTGATCGTTAATTTTGACCTGCCATTGGGTAGGCGTTTCTTCCCCATTGGGACGAGTAAAAAATAATTGCTGTTCTGCCTCCCCGTCAGGAGTTTTGGTGGTGGCCTTGATGGTGAAAGATTCAATGTCCTCCTCCTCTATTCCCAACACCAAGTTTTCCTGATTTTGCTGTTCTTCTTGCTGTTGGGAAACTTGATCGTAGGCAACCATGCCGCCCCCTAATCCCAGGGCGATCGCCAACCAAATCCAAGTGCTACGTTTCAACATGGTGTTTATTGCTGGGGAGTCTAGACTTCACCTTTAACGGTTACTTTTTACCGTCTGTTATTCTTTTTCTTCTATCGCGATCGCCACCAAAGCCACCCCGCAGTGCCTAAGGCTCCCAGGGGCAAGATTGCTAGAGCTAACAGCCGCAATATATTACTTTCAAATTCAGTAATTAATAGCTGACGATCATTGCTTTCTCGCGGGCGTAACGCGAGGGAACTTTCATCGCGATCGCTAAGCCAACTCACAGAATTTAAAAATACATCGCCGTTCAACTGCTGGGTAAATAATCCGTCAGCAATAAACGTTGAGGTGCCAAACACAACTAACCGCCCTTCCTTCATCTCATTGGCGCCGGTGTTATCGGCATTTTCTGGCTCATTCCCTTCAGCTTCTTCAGGGGGTTCTCCGGCGCTGTCTTCCCCAGCTTCTGATTCGGCGGCGTTTACCTCTCCCGTAACCTCCTTTGTGGCTACCACCCCTAACGCCAGGGGACCTCGGGCATCCACCTCTGGATTAAATTGCAGCGGGTCTTCGGTGGGGTTGGTTTCAGACCAGCTTTGGTCGCTAGTTTCCACCAGGTTGGCGACGGTTATCCCTGTTTGCTCCGTTGTGGTCACCGCCTGCACCGACGGATAAAAGGAGATGCCCTCTTGAAAAGTGCTGGTAATGGGATGGTTGCCGTACTGGGTAGCTACGGGCATATCCGGCTGGAGACCCACTAGCTGGGAGGCAATGGAAGCATCGATTACAATACGCCCGTCCAACGCGACGCCCCAGTTGTCTAACAGGGAATCGAAGCCCGTTTCGATGGTGGGGTCCAAAAACAGCAGCAGCCGCCCGCCACCATCAAGGTAATTTTCCAGCAGTTGTACTTCCCCCGGTAGGAATGATCGCTGGGGACCCACCACCGCCACCGCCAGGGCATCATCGGGCACCGCCTTTTCCTGGGCCAAAATCAACGGACGTGCTTCAAAATTGCGATCGCTCAACGCCGACACCGCATCAAACATTCCCCCTTCACCCACCTCCAGCGGGCGCTCCCCATGCCCCTGCACAAAATAAATAGGCTCTTGGGTGGTCACCAAAAATTGCTGTAGGGCGTTAGTCAGGGTCGATTCCGTTAGCCCCCCTTGATCCTGGCCCAAGGTGGTTACCAGGGTTTTGCGATCGCCCTGTTCCAAGTACACCTCGCCGATGGTGCTCACCTGAAACTCCTGGGCCAGACCAAACTGCTCCCGAGGATTCACCAGCTCAAACTTAAATTTGTCAGATTGATTTTGGTAGCGCTGTAGTAAATCGCGGTCGGCGGGGGCGATCGCCTGGTCAAAAATCAATACCCGCACCGGCTCCTCCAGATTTTCCAGCAGGCTTTGACTTTGGGGTGCCAAGGTGAACTGCTGGGTTTCAGTCACGTCCAAGGTGGTGGAATAGCGCACTCCGACGAAATTTAAGATCCCTAAAATGGCAATCACCGCTACCGTAGTGGCGATCGCATTGGTGCTGGTTTGGGTGGAACGCTGCCCCCAAAGTCCCACCAAATTCGGCTGGGTAATTAACCACAGAAACAACAGCAGCCCAGCCACCACCAGGGCGAGCGTCGGGAATATATCCCATTCACCGGTAACGTAGCCTACCGACAGCCCTGCCGCCGCCCAAAATAAACTGGCAAGGAAGCAAAACTGACGCAACCGAGGGTGAAGCATAATGCAAAGTGATTGTTAAACGATCCAAATTGTAGATAAAAGGAGCGGAGTCGGCGCCGCCTCAACCCCCAGGCTCTTGAGAATACTCAGTTCCAGGGCATTGATGCATAAAAAGCAACAATCCTCCGTATGAGCGTCAGTTGAGTGTGAACATCAATGGGGTAAAACCATACGTCTCGGAATCAGTGACCATCAAGGTTGCACCTCCAGTTTTCTGGGGGCTTTGTACTCCCCACCGCTTAGGACCTTGGGAGCTTAATGAAGACGGCTCCTAAACAGCCCCTAAGTGAAAATATCCTAGCCCCAAAGTTCCCCAAACGAACTTAATCCCGCCTTTCCTAACCTGTTTACGAAACGAAGACTCTCCCACACCGTCCCTCAAAACTGCTTGGAAAAAACGCGTAAAGAATACGCCCAGGTACAATTCCCTTACACTAATTCGGTCAAAATTAGATCACTCAATGGCTCTTCATCTCGTTCCCAGACCCAAAGAAAGCTTTCCTGGTCGCGAGACCATCTACTTGCTGCGCGGTATTCATCAAAATCAAACTCAGCTGATTACCCTCGCCGATCAGAAAGCCAATATCCTGATCAGCATCGTCGCCGTTGTCATTACGATCCTGTCCACCAATCTCGACTCCATAAAAAACTTTAGTCCTCCACTGCTGGCGTTGTTTTTTATGTTTTTAATTGCCGAGTTTGTAACCATTGGTTTAGGGCTTTTGGTGATTTTCCCTAAGAATGTCACCTCTCCCTTCAAGAAGCAGAAAAAAAAGGTCAAACCAGTTAAACCCAATCCAATCTTCTTTGGCACATACTTACAGCTTTCAGAGGAGAAATTCGTTGAAACGATGTTCAACAACATCAACGACATCAATAAAGTGCGACGACTGTTTCTTTTAGATATTTATAAGACCGGACTGGTTCTACAGAAGAAATACACACTACTGCAATATGCCTACGGCTCAATGATTTTTGGACTAAGTTGCCTCGCCTGTTTAATCCTCGGGGCGCTGTTCTCTGGTTTTTAGCCGGGCTGCGACCAAAACCATTGACCCTACAGAAAGTTGGCAACTTAGGTGCGCTGGAACCGTAGCGTTTCGATCGCCTGGGCCGTAAGAAAGATGCCGAGGAAGATGTAGCTGCCAAAGAGGAAAAAGCTACGGGTTTCAATGGCCCCCGATATCCAGCCATTAAAGTGATTGAGCAAGGAAAGCTGGGTTAAGCCATCGCCGATTGCCCCCCCCACGCTGGCAGCAATTAAGTCCATTACCCACAGCAGCAGCACCAGGGAAAAGGTCAAAATCGCCGCCATCACCGTGCTATCCGTTAACGACGAAATAAACATTCCTAGGGATAGCACCGCCGCCGCCAGCAAAATCAACCCGAAGTGAGCCGCAATGGGAACGCTCCACGCCACTGGAGGATTGGCCCTGGAAAAAGCGATAACTTCCAGCACAAACAACGGCAGGACCAGAGAGACATAAAGGGTTAGCGCTCCCGCCCATTTTCCCAACGCAACCACCCAGTTGGTCATGGGGGATGTGGCTAGCAATTCCAACGTGCCTCGCTTCCGTTCTTCCGCATAAAGCCCCATGGAAAGGATCGGCAAAATAAATAGGGATAGAGAGCCGAGGGTGCCTAAATAAAGCTGGATAAACTGCTCCGCCATATCGAAAGGAGGCACCGTAATCCCTAGCTGTTGGGCTTGGGCTGCCCGTAAGTTTCCCTGCACAATGATGCCTTCGGGTCCGAGCAAAATTGCTACGAAAAAGAACCCTGCCAGGAGCCAGAAAAATCCAGCGATTCCATAAGCTAAGGGAGATGCAAAATACCCCTGTAGCTCTCGGCGGTAAATTGCCAGCCAGTTTGAAAAAACAGTGCTGATGATGTCCATTGTTTTATTTCTGGAGTTTTATTTCTGGAGTTTTATGGGGGGAGCTTCATGGGTGGAGCTGAACTTCTAGAGCTTTATTCCTAAGTCTTTGGCTGTGGCACTTTGCCACTGGGCAAGTTGACCATTGTTAAAGACGCAGGGTTTCCCAGTACCACTTTAAGAAACAAGCTTCTAAGAAATCGAATTGCTATTTAAACATTTTCCCTTTTGAGGATTGCCGTCTGAACAGTATGTTTAGTCCAAGTTTTTAGGCAAGGTTTTCAGGTAAATAGTTTCAGTGAATCCTGGCGGACACTATCGATATTTCATAATTTTCTGACAATTATTTTTGGCGATCGCCCCCTACAGATCAATTTACAAAGCCAGCCGCCCTTGCTAAGCAAAAGCCTGGGATAAAAACGCTTCTAGGATCGGCGATAGGTTCTTTATAAATTCAGACCTAAGTTCATTTATCCCAGGCAACGAACAAGGTACAGTTACTTGTTACCAATTCCCCTGGTTTACTGATTTTTTGTCCTAGGCGAGCTGGGTGTTCCTTAGATTCTCACTATATTTTTACTATGACTGAACTTCGCTTTTTGATGTGCGCCCCGGATCACTACGACGTGGACTACATCATTAATCCCTGGATGGAGGGCAATATTCATAAGTCGTCCCAAGATCGCGCCGTGGAGCAGTGGCAAAATCTATATCAGATTATCAAGGACCGGGTGATCGTGGATTTGGTGCCCCCGGCGAAGGGCTGGCCTGATATGGTATTCACCGCCAATGCCGGTCTGGTGTTGGGCGATAAGGCGGTGGTCAGCCGGTTTTACCATCCGGAGCGCCAGGGGGAGGAGCCTTACTTTAAGGCATGGTTTGAGGAAAACGGTTTTACGGCGTATGAGCTGCCGCAGGACTTGCCCTTTGAGGGTGCCGGCGATGCTCTGTTTGACCGGGAAGGGCGTTGGCTGTGGGCAGGTTATGGGTTCCGCTCTGAGCTGGCTTCCCATGGCTATTTGGCGGAGTGGCTGGATATTGAGGTGTTGTCGCTGCATTTGGTGGATGATCGCTTCTACCATTTGGACACCTGTTTTTGCCCGCTCCAGGGGGGCTATCTGCTGTACTATCCTGCCGCCTTTGATGGGTATTCCAACCGGGTGATTGAAGGACGGGTGCCTGCCAGTAAGCGTATTGCGATCGCCGAAGCAGACGCGGTGAATTTTGCCTGCAACGCGGTGAATATTGGCGACACGGTGGTGATGAACAAAGCCAGCGCCGAGTTACGTTCCAGGTTGACGAAGGCTGGGTTTGAGCTGGTGGAAACGCCCCTAACGGAATTTCTTAAGGCAGGCGGTGCGTCCAAGTGCCTCACCTTGCGGGTGACGGAGCCGATTATGCCGGACCGCCATGCGTCGCTGACTTTGGAAAGTCGAGTGTTGGAAATGCGTGGTCATTTGCTAGACGCCGGGGTGGTTAGCCGGGCGCTGGATTTAATTGTGGAAGGGGGCGGCAGCTTCCAGGTGCTGAATTTTGATCTGGGAGAACAGCGCAATAGTGAGTCCTCGGCCCGCATTAAGCTGACGGCACCGTCCCACTCGGTGATGGAAGAGCTGGTAAGTCAGCTCATTGAAATTGGCGCGATCGCTCCCACCGAAGAAGATCAAAAGGACGCGGTGCTGGAGGGTGTGACCAAAACCGGCGTGGCTCCCGACGATTTCTATGTGAGCACCATTTACCCCACCGAAGTGCGCATTAACGGGCAGTGGATCCGGGTGGAAAATCAGCGTATGGACGGGGCGATCGCCATTACTGGTCTTAATGGCTCCGGTCCCATCCAAGCCCAGTGCAAGGTGCTGCGGGATTTGGTGGACGGCGAATCGGTGGTGGTGGGCGTGGACGGTATTCGTACCAACCGGAAAATCACCGGGCGCGACACCAGTAAATCGGCCAACTCCCAAGAATTTGCCTTTATGGCTAACGGCGTTTCCAGTGAGCGTCGGGTGGAGCTGGTGGTGGAGCAAATCGCCTGGGAACTGCGCCAAATTCGCGATCGCGGCGGCAAAACCGTAGTGGTTGCTGGTCCGGTGGTCATTCATACCGGCGGCGCGGAGCACCTTTCTGGACTAATTCGCGATGGCTATATTCACAGTTTGTTGGGGGGCAATGCGATCGCCGTCCACGACATTGAGCAAGCCACCATGGGCACCTCCCTCGGCGTGGATATGAAACAAGGTGTCGCCGTACGGGGCGGTCACCGACATCACCTAAAAACCATTAATACCATCCGTCGCCACGGCAATATTGCCAAAGCGGTGGAAGCCGGGGCAATTGACCAGGGGGTGATGTATGAGTGCGTTAAAAATGATGTGCCCTTTGTGCTGGCGGGATCCATCCGCGACGACGGTCCCCTGCCGGACACGGTTACCGATATGGTGATCGCCCAGGAGCAATACGCCGAGCAGGTGCAAGGGGCAGATATGATTCTAATGCTGTCGTCTATGCTCCACTCCATTGGTGTGGGCAATATGACCCCCGCTGGTGTGAAGCTGGTGTGTGTGGATATCAATCCTGCTGTGGTTACCAAGCTGGCGGATCGGGGCTCCCTGGAGTCCGTGGGTGTGGTGACCGACGTGGGTCTGTTCCTCAGCCTGTTGGTGCAACAGCTTGAGAAGCTCACGGCTCCTTACCAGTTAGTTCATGCCTAAAACTAGAACTTAAATAGGAAAAGTAATGAAGATCGACGGATAAAGGCAACTTTTCGTCGATCTTCATTTTTAAGCAGCATCACATGATTTTTTGTGGATTGTGAATGGTTTTTTGTGCTAGTACGCTGGAAAAAATAAGTAATTAGAATCTTTTCTTCTAAATTTAGTTAAAGTGATTTCTAATGCGATCTGTTTCAATGAGAATACTAAGATAGCTCTCATTGCAGTCAAAGTTAAGGATTAACTACTGCTTGGAGGTTGGTGCCATCCTTCAATAAAAACCATGGAGATTAGATTTAAGACTAAATATAAATCTATCGATAAGCTAGAGAATGCTAGTCTTGGCGATTTCACAGTCTTGACGGGAATTAACGGAGCGGGGAAGACGCATTTTATTGAAGCAATTAGCCGTCAGAATCTCCAGGTTTTTGGTGTTGACAAGAATCGTAATAATGTCGGAATTGGCCAGAAATCCCAGCTCAAGGATATTCGCTTGTTTCAGTCGTCCAGTTTGGCTCCTGGTAATCCAGCTATTTTCCAACGAGACTCAGTAGAGAGAGTCAAAGAAGGACTTTGGCAAAGCCTAAGTGTCGAGTTGAAGAGTAGGGGAAATTACCTTGTAGAGACAGCAAGGCGTCAGTTCAATATAGAGTTTGAAAGTGTGGAAAAAGTTCTGGATTTTATAAATTCAAACTCCCAAAGTGAGAAAGTAAAAAAAGCCGCCATTGATTCCTTACAATCAATCATATTAGAGTCGGAAAAACGCATTCTGGGAGTCTTTTCAAACGGAGTTCAAGAAAGAAAGGAAGTGATTAAGAGTATTTTGAGAAAATCAAAGAAAAGTATACTGTTAGTTACTGAAAAGGATTTCTACACAAACTTTTCGGAGATAAAATCTTCTTCTGAAATATTTCAACATTCTTTGTCGGAGATACTGGTAGGCTACCGAGAACTGAGATACAAAAATAAATTTAGAAAATATTTAGCTGAATCAGAAGGAGAAACTGATAGTAATTTTTTAAGCGATGTTGAATTTTTCGAGGAGTATGGACCACCACCTTGGACTTCTCTCAACCAGATGCTGAGTGATGCTGATTTTGACTTCAGAATAAGTATCCCTGAGCCCAACTATGATATTCCTTATCAGCCATCTTTAAGACATAAAGACGAAAAGCTGAGTATTAATTTCCAAGACCTATCGTCAGGTGAACGTATAATTATGTCTTTTATTCTGTGTCTTCATCACTCACAGGATAAGAGACATATAACTAGATATCCAGATGTACTTTTGCTCGACGAGATTGACGCTCACCTCCACCCTTCAATGACCCGATCTCTTTTGCAAATCATTGAGAGGAACCTTGTTATGGAACAAGGAATAAAGGTCATAATGACTACTCATTCCCCCTCTACAGTTGCTTTGGCTTCCGAAGAGTCTTTGTACCTTATGAATAGAAGAGGCAGTGATGAAGACAGGATATTAAAGGTATCCAAAGATAAGGCTCTATCAGTTCTCACGGCGGGAATCCCAACTCTTAGTATTGATCCTGTTAGTCGAAGACAGGTCTTTGTAGAAAGCAAATATGATGTAACTAATTATGAGCAAATCTATGCAATCTTGAGGCGCGTTGAATCTGATGATTCAGACTTGTTTCAAAGGTCAATTCACTTCATTAAGTGCAGTGGAGAAAACTGTGATCAAGTCAAAGAAGTAGTGAAGGCGCTGAATGAATTCGGAAACGATAGTATTTACGGAGTTGTTGACTGGGATTTGAGAGAAAAAGAAAGTGAAAGAATAAAAGTTATAGGTCAAAGCAGCAGGTACAGTATTGAGAATTTTATTTTAGATCCATTAGCAATTATCACCTTTCTAGTAAGGGAGAAACATTCAATGGGGAGAATGTTTGGCTTAAAAGAGGGCGAAATACATTCAGACATTAAAAGGTTGGATAATGGACGTTTACAAGACATGGCTAACCTCTTGGTGGAGAAAGTTAAGACATCAATAAGTTCAACGCAGTTACCAAGCTCGAAAGAAGATAACCACTTGATTGCGGCAAGGAAAGCGATAGATGATGATGACTCATTGCGGGAGTGCAGCTACTACGGTGGGATTTCCATAAATATTCCAAATTGGTTTCTGAGAATTCAAGGTCATTTTTTAGAAAAGACCTTGAAAGATGCGTTTAAGCCTTTATGCAGTTGTCGAAGAGAAAATGATCTCAAGTCAGAAATTATCAACAAAGTATTCAATGATCACCCAGAGATGATACCGCTGGAGTTTGTTGAATTATTTAAACGCTTGCAATCATAAAAGGTGACCAGCAGAAAGTTTCGAAAAGTAATCACTCTACAGAGCTGCCTTTCTCGTTCAGAGTCGTTTGCTCTGCTTGCTCACGCTTTTTCTCATCTTTTTGTTCAACACGGTTTTCCCAGCGGAATAAAAATACCATCGCCGCTACTACGCCCACCTGCAGCGCCAGGTTGGGCAAATTTTTTGCCAGATCCTGCCCTGCCAACACCTTGAAAAAGAAGACAAATCCACCGATCGCCCCGGATGCCGCAAAGCCACCATACATAAACTTCCGCAAGCCCCGGTAAGGTGCCACAGCCTCTCGCCGCAGCCGATTGTAAGTTTCTTGATCGATGGATTTGCGATTCATACCAGTTTCCCCAGCGGTGTTATTCCCGTGGTTTATCGTACCGGGATATCGGGCGAGAACCTATGGAGCAAGGGTGCTAGCGGTGGAAATTGACTGGCAGTGGGCGGAGGGAAGGGGGGCTTGACCAGGGCTAGTTAACGCCACTGCTCCATCGGCGTGGAGCTGCCATCCCTGGGCTTCCACAATGGACATTGAGGTGGGCTGAATAGTGACCTGAGGTTCGCTACTTCCATTGGTGTCGGCGTCTTGCTCCACGCCCAACCGAAGGTTTTCTTCAGCGGTGCCAAGGCGCAAATCTTCCCACAGCACCGTCAGCGCGCTGTTCATTAACAGGCTGCTGCCCTGTCCCTGCACCACAAAGCGGTTGTCTCCATCGGCGGCGCACCCGGTGGCGATGGAATCGCTAGGATCCACCACGGTGGCGGGAAGCTGAATTAACTCACTGCCTGGATCCAATTCCGGGCGCTCCACCTGTACGGTGCCGTCGATACCCAGTTGGGAGCTGGCGGTAACTTGACTATCGGTGCCCAAAAATAGTCCCTGACTAATAATCGCGATATTTCCCCCTTGTCCCCGAACCGCGTTGGCGCGAATGGTGCTGTCCTCCAACAGAGCCAGGGTGTCCGTTTCCAGGGTTAAATTGCCGCCGTTGCCAATGCGCCCCGCCTCCACGCTTACCTGGGAATCGTCCCGCAGCTGCAGCGAGCCTGATCGCACCACCGCATTACCGCCCGTACCTGCCACCGTATTGGCGCGAATTTGTCCCCCGCTGCCCAGGGTTAAAATTCCAGCGTCAATGGTCAAAGCGCCCGCATTGCCCGTGCCGTCGTGCTGCACTGAAATTTGACCGCGATCGCGAATATCAATACGGTCCGCAATTACCGTTACCTGTCCCGTATCACCACTGCTTCCCGCCGGAATTCCAAAGCGATCCTGGAGATCCAGCGGCGGAGTCAGGGCACTGGCGGCAATTTGGGACTCCAGCCCATTGGTGGCGTTTCGCCCCTCAATCAAAATGTAATCTGCCTCAACGGTTAAACTTCCCGCATTCCCCAGGGCAAACGCCGCCGAATTCACTAACCCGCCATCGCGAATAATTAGCTCCCGCGCCTGAATTCGCGTCCGTCCAGCGTCCCCAAAACTAGCGGTATTGGCGCCTAAGGTGCTGGGAAATTCTCCCCCTACGCCAGCCCCCGTCACTTCGATAGAATTGCGCACCCGCACCTCCAAATCCCCACCGTCCCCCCGCCCGGCGTTGGGCTGCTCTAAGGTGCCAATAAAGGAGATCAGCGTGGATGATGCCAAGGTACCACCATTGAGAATGCGCAAATCACCCGTCTCCACCACCACCGATCCTGCATTCCCCGAACCGAAGGTGGCGCTGGCAATATTGCTAGGCACCGCCGGATTAAAAACACTGGTGCCCACCAGTTCAATCAAATTTGCCCGTACAATCACCTGCCCTGAATCGGAGCCTCCCGCCTCGGGAATGGTGGTGACGCCCAGGAAATTATTAAGCGCCTGAGCCCCCAAGCTGGCGCCGTCTTCGATGCGAAT
This sequence comes from uncultured cyanobacterium, assembly GCA_937883785.1. Taxonomy (GTDB): domain Bacteria; phylum Cyanobacteriota; class Cyanobacteriia; order CACIAM-69d; family CACIAM-69d; genus CALGDE01. The sequence continues at coordinate 22,268 of CALGDE010000143.1, read as the reverse complement.
ATGATCAGCGTCCACCACAATGTCGCCGCCTTTTCCGGTTCCGAAGGCGATCGTGGCCACGGTACTGCCTGCCCCCTGTCCCGGCAGGGTCAAATTTTCCCCTGAAATCAGCAGCAGACCCTCAACGACGACCCTTAAATCGCCGCTGCCCTGGCGCCCGCTGGTGACAGAACCGATTTGTGCGCCGTCGGCAAGTTGAGCGGAGCCCGCCTGAACCGTGACGGATTCCCCCGATCCTTCTCCAAAGGTTAAAGTGGCGATTCGGCTGGTTTGCACCGCATTTTCTGGGTTGCCCCCCACCATAATCAGCTCGCCAGTGACCAGGTTGACTGCTCGCGCCCGCCCACGAGCTTCCGGGGCGCTGGCCGTTTCAATCACCGCACCGTTGGTCAGGGTCAAACGATCTGCCCTAATGTTCAGCCGCCCTGAGTCACCGAGGGACGTGGTCAGGCTACTGATGGCGCTTTCGGCACTGTTATCGAAGGAGGGTTCTGCCGCCGGTCCCACGGGGGTGAATCCATCGGAATTTATCTCCCCGGCGCGAACTTGAATATCCCCCGCTGCCCCCGCGCCTTCAGTGCTGCTTTGTAAACGCCCGCCACTTCTGATAAGAAATCGCTCCGCAGTGGCATTAATCGCGCCGCCGTTTTGCCCTACATCTGAGGGGACCGCTGAGAAAACGCCGGTGGATAAAACTGGATCGCCTGCTGCGCCCAAGATGGATAAAGTGCCGGCGCTGTTGATGGTGATGGGGGGACCGGGCGCTGTGCCTAGGGTTAGGGAAATAATCCGCGATCGCGACAGAGTTATATCATCACCGGTCAACGTTACCGCGCCAGGATTTTGGGGAATCACCCCTAACCCCGTCACTGAGCTGCCGAGCTGCAATGTTAAATCGCCAAATTCACTGATTCCGTCGTAGCTAAACCGTAAATTTTCCCCCAGCCCCACCGTGCCGCTCGTGATCGCTCCTAGCTGTAAATCTCCTGAAGGCACCGCGATCGCCACTCCAGAAAACTCCAGGGACGCGCCTAAAAATCCCAAAGTTTGCCCTGGCAAGACCGATAACCCAGGGGTTTCCGTTGGGGCAATAGAACCTTGGCCAACGCCCACAATATTTCCCGACCCAGTGCCCAGTTGCAGCCCCAAAGGCACCGTCGCCGTCAGCAGGGGCGCCGCGCCACCGTTTGCCCCCGCCCGAAACTCTGCTCCGTCTGCAAACACCACTGATTCTGCCGTGGACGCAATAAATGATCCTCCCAACTGAAGCTGGGCATTGGGACCGAAGGTAATACCGTTGGGGTTAATTAAAAATAGCGCTGCGCTGGTGTCACTGCTCAAAATGCCGTCAATTAACGACCCATCGCCCCCAGTGACCCGCGCGATAATCCGCGCAATATCGCCGTTGGGCACAAAGCGCACGGTGTGGTTAGGGGGCACCGAAAAGCGTTCGAAACTATGAAACAGGTTTTGCCCTGCCGTAGTGCCACCGCCAATTTGCGAAGAGCGATCGCCCCCCTCCACCACGGAAGGATTGGGCAAGGTGCTGTCGGGAATAATGGGTGCCTCCAATGGAGGCGTTTGGGCGATCGCCTTGGCACCTAACCCCGTAGCTGAGCCCACCAAAAATAACGCCAAAGCCAGCGATCGCCCATCAAAAACACCCGCCCCCTGCCTGCAACCGCGCCAAATTAACATCGCTAGGGATGCCATTCTTGATTTGGACAACACAATCACAGGATTGGGAACGGGCATTTTTAAGTCGGTTCTAGTGGTCACTGAACCTAAGGTGGCGGACTGGATTTAGCCAATATGCTTTCCCCGCCGTGCCACCGAGATTTCGGCTAATATTTCGGCTAATACTTGGCCAAAATTTCGGCAAATTTGTCAGTCGACAGGTGTATTGCTCGACAGTTTTACCGCGAGGACACCAGGTCGATTTGAGAGGTAATAGAACCGTCGGCATTGAGTTCTAACCCTGCGTTGGTAAGCAACTGCTCCCACGCGGCGATCGCCTCAGCACCCCCGCTGCCGGACTGCTGTAGGACCGCCACACGATCTAAGCTGTCATGCCAATATCCCAGACGAGCAAAGGCAACCGCCTGATCTAGAGGTGACTTTCGAGATAGCTCCACATCTGCGGGGAGGGGCTCGTGGCGAACCCAGCCGGTAACGAAGGTTTCGCGAGCTCGACCGGCTTCTAACAGCTCATCATCTTCATTGGCGGCGCAGTTTACCGAGAAAAACCACTGGTAGGTTTCTCCGGCTTTTAAGGAGCCACTGCCCAAATCCACCTTAACCAGCCCACCCTCTTCAGGAAGCGCCACCGCCTGGTGGTCAATATCTATCTGCGCTGCGTTGGTTAAGCGGAAGTTGGCGGTCCCTTTCGTCCCTGCGGGCACATAAACCCAAAAGCTGGGGCTGTCGGTGGCGCTTAGGGCTCCACCGTTGCTGGGCAACAGGGGCACCACCGCTTCACCGACCGTATCCGGCGAAATGCAGGCACCGCGGCGACCACCGCTAGCGGTACGGATGGGCATCCGGCGATCGCTGGGCATAAACCCTACGGACGAACCGGGCTGCTCATTAAATTGAAAAGGACCCTGATCCGATGGCGCCTCTTGGGCAATGGTGGGGGATAGGACAATGGCTCCCAGCAATGCCGAAGCCAGAGTAAGAGAGAAGCTGAATTTACGAAGTGACATGGGACGATACCCTAAACGGACTAATAACGACGAGGTGCACTCTGACCTAGATGGCGATACTTACACCGCAATAGCTATTGCAGGGTTGTAAGGGGCAATATCTAGCCTGCAACTCAGAACGTCGCGTCTGTGGAACCAATGGTTAACCGGTAAGCGACTCACCCAATTTCAGTGTCGGCAATTAGCCTCAACCATAACCACTATGTTCTTAGACTGAGCGCCCGCCCCGGACGAACGTTGCAAAAGTCAATCTGACACATGGCGTGTGTCGGTATTAATCTACAAGAACACGCCGTGGGCGATCGTGACTCTACGTTTCCGGAGGGATGATTCTCGTCACATCCTGAAGCAGATCTAGCTCAATTGTTTAACCTTAATTCAAGGTTGGCTAACGGTTTGTTCGCTGCGATCGCCAGCGTTTGACGACTCCCCAAGCCCCCAGTCCTAACAACGCCATGCCCATACCTGGCTCCGGCACTTTTTTAGGATCAGAGGTGGGGTTGGGCGGCGTGGGAGATGCGGACGGGGTTGGTGACGGCTTGGGAACCGTCACATTGACGGTGGTGTGCCCGTAGCCCAGGGCTGTGAGGCGCAAGGTGTCGTTGCCCGTTAGCCCATCGCCAGATCGATCCTCCACCGTCACATCAAATTTTGCCGTGTCTCCCAGGGGCACGTTAAAGTCGGTGCCTTCTTTCGTCGCCGTGGCGTCGCTGGCAATTTGGCGCACATAGTCAAAGTCATCCCCTTCTGCCACCAAGGTGACGTCGCTTAGGGCGTTGCTAACGCCCTCTTCGATGGCGCTGACTAGATTGTCGCTATTGGAGCTGAGGATAACCACTTCCCCAAAGCCCCACTGGGCCACCAGGTTGTCGTAATGGGACCGGACTTCTTCAGTAACCGCAAAAATGGGCACAATGCTGGCGCCAATTAACGCCTCTCGCACCTGGGCGATCGCCGGATATTCTTCCCATGGATCAAACACCGTGTCGCCGTTATTGGGATTTAACGTTTCCCGCCCCACTAAATTCCCAAAGTCATCGCGAATGTAATAAGTGTAGGGATCGCCGTTGATATCAGTGCGGTAGGGATCGCCTGCGTGGTGAAAGGGGGCATCCGTTTGCAACACCACCGTTTTAAAGGCGTCATCGCGAAATCCCAGCTCCGTTTGACTGCGCAGGGCTACCTGCATCAGTGCCTCCAACTGGGACTCCGGCAAATCTAATCCCCAGCGAATGTCTAGTCCATCCACGGCCCCTTGAAGGGCATTTACATTGTTTGTTAGCCCCAATTCCGTTTGGTAGGGATAATCAGGCACCGTGGTGTCCAAATAACCATCGCCGTTGGTGTCAGTCCAGCCTCCAAAGGGAAAAATCGGCTTATCGGAGAAAGATCCCAAGCCAAATTGCACATCGCTGACAATGTTGGACAGCCCATCCACCAAGCTAGGGACGGCGGCGCTGACGTTGGGCAGGTCGTCGTAGAAAGATCCCGAAACGTCGTTTAGGAGAAAAACATCTAGGGACGTGGTGTTGTAGGGGTCCACTTCCACTTGAAAGGTAACGCTATCGTCGGGCTCCAGGTAAATATCCACCACGGAAGGGGTAACCACCGTGCCGGGGGTGGTGGAGGTGATCATGCTGCCGGCGATCGCTCCAGGCGCCACCAGCCCTTGTGCCAGCGCAGCGGACGCAACGGAGCCAAGTAGGGTAAGTCCTAAACGAACGCGATCGCAAGAAGAGTGGATATTCATAATGGAAGGGGAATGAAGGGAGCAAACCGTCGCCTTGAGGAATTTAACCCCAGCAACATGGGTAAGGTGCAGATGTCCCTGAGTGAGTTGTTGACTTGATTGTAAACCTCCTAACTGGCTTTGTAGCGCTTCTGACAATCCTGAGGATCCGCTAGCCATCGGATCCAGCGCTAGACTATTAAACAAATTATTCGTCCGTAATATTCGGCTAAAGCCGGGCGAAATAGGGGGTTAACGATGGTGAGCGATTGGGTTGAGATTTTGTTTAATGGGGCCAATGTGTTTGTGCTGCCCTTCTGGCTGTTGATGATTGTGGTGCCGGGATGGCAGTGGACCGGCAAGATAATGCGATCGCCCCTTCCCTTTGCCGCTTTGGCGCTGGTGTATCTGGCCTTTTTTGTAGGCAGCGTCACCCCAGAAAACGCCGAGGGGTTTGCCGATACCAGTTTGAGCAACTTGGCGGCGCTGTTTTCCGACGAAAAGGTGATGGCAACGGGTTGGGTACATTACCTGGTGATGGATTTATTCGTGGGACGGTGGATTCATCAAGATGCCCAGGAAAATAACCTGTGGGTGCGCCACTCCCTGGTGCTGTGCCTATTTGCTGGACCCCTGGGGCTGTTGTCCCACATCACCACGGCTTGGATTACGGGGCTGGTGCGCAATAAGTCCTTGGAAGCTACCGCAGCAGAGGGCTAGACACCCATGGGGGAAGGGGTAAAGGGGCTAATCGCGGCGGCGGTATTGCTGGGGATTTTAGGGGTGGGCATTGGCACCATGGTGCGTGCCTACGGGCTGCCGGGAAAGGGGCGATCGCTTTTCGCCGAACCGGTGCTGCCTGAGTTAGTGCAATGCCCCTGGACCGGTCATCCCGACGAAATTTCCGTCTCCGACGCGGTGATTGCGTCCAATATTGAGCGCATGGTGGATGGGTTTAAATCGGAAGACCATGAGGCTGCGTCTCTGGCCGTAAATGCCATTTTGCGTATGCGTCCGGGCTGGGCAGTGATGATCCATAATCAGGGGCTGGTGGCGGCCAACCAGCGTCAAATGGGAATCGCCGCCGAACGATTGGCCGAAGCGGGAACAGCTTATCTTGATGCAGGACAAACAACGGGCAGTGCTTTGGTACGTCGCCATTTATCGGCGATCGCCGACGCCAGAAGCCAGTAACTACTCTCCACAGCGCCAATTCATGTTCTAACGGTTAGGGCGTGTCATTAACAATCAAATGCCAGAAGCCTTGTGCCTTTGGCAGTACGCGCCCTTTCAAAGCAAAAAGCGCGAGGGGCCGGCACCCTCATGGCTAAGAATTCTGAGACTTAATTCATGGCGCCCCCCAGTTTTAACCTGTTTTATTCTCGATCCCCGGTAAGGTTAAAAGAACAAGCTTGGTTGATGTAAGGAACTTCCGAGCCAAGAATTTAGCGAACTGGAATTATATATGCGGCTGCTGATTAGTAATGATGACGGTGTGTTCGCAGAGGGGATTCAATGTTTAGCCAATACGCTGGCGATCGCCGGTCACCAGGTAACGGTGGTATGCCCTGACCGGGAGCGATCTGCCACAGGGCACGGCTTGACCCTCCACGACCCCATCCGCGCCGAGCCCGTTACCGGAATTTTTAACGACGCCATTAAGGTGTGGGCGTGCTCCGGTACCCCTGCTGATTGCGTGAAATTGGCGCTGGGGGCGCTAGTGGAGCACAAGCCGGATTTTGTGCTGGCGGGTATTAACCACGGTCCTAACCTGGGCACCGATGTGCTGTGTTCCGGCACTGTGTCGGCGGCCATGGAAGGGCTGCTGGAAAAAATCCCCAGCATGGCATTAAGTCTGGCGGATTTTACGAATCGAAATTTTGAAACCGGCGCAGCTTTTGCCCGGAACTTTTTGGACCACTACGGCAAAACCCACGGCACCCCCGAAGCGCGCCCGCCTATGCTGCTCAATGTCAATATCCCTGCCATTCCAGCGGACCAAATCGCTGGGGTGACCATGGCGCGGCTGACGTTTCGCCAATATTTTGATTCCTTCGATCAGCGCACCGATCCCCGAGGGCGTCATTACTATTGGCTGGCGGGAGAAGCGCTGACGGAGGTGGACCTGGATGCGGGACAGGCGATCGCCGATCAATACCCCACGGACGTAACGGCAGTGGGCAAAAACTATATTTCCGTAACGCCGCTGCACTTTAACTTGACCGCCCACCGGGAGCTTAACGCCTGGCACGGTGAGTTTAAAGATTTCAAACTGTCGTAGCGAATTCTACTTTTTACATCAGATTTCAATTGGGGGCGATCGCCAGAAAAAGGCTATAGAATGCGGAGCCAAGAGTGACTGTGAAACGTTAACCGCCGATCCCCATGACTACCCCATCCTCCATCCAAGATTTCCAGGTTGTTATTGTGGGCGCGGGACCTGCGGGTGCAACGGCATCTTTGTTCCTGTCAGATCAGGGCATTTCCCACGCCATCGTTGATAAGGCGCAGTTCCCTCGGGACAAAGTGGACGGCAATCTTTTCGGTAACAAGGTGCTGGATACCTTAGGAGAAGTGCGCCAGGGAGCGGTGCGTCAGCAGCTTGAAGCCAGCCCCCACTTTTTACGGTGCGGCGGCGGCTTACGAATGGTCAGCCCCAAAGGCAGCAGTTTTGGGCTGAGCTGGGCGGGTGGCAACACGGGGTTGGGCTCTGAAGTATTTACGATGGCGCGACTTCACTTCGATCAGGTGCTGGTGGACAACTTAGAGTCGCCTTACGCCACGGTACATCTGGGTAGCGCTGTGACCCAGTTGCAGCAGAACGAGCAGGGTATTGAGCTGACTGTAGACACTGCCGAGGGACCCCAACGGTGGCGATCGCAGTACATCCTGGGCGCGGATGGGGAAAAATCCATCGTTCGTCGTGCCTTATCGTCCCAGCCAAGTCGCCCCATGGATGATCAGGCAAATACCTTACATGCCTACTACTCTGGCGTTTTGGAGGATCGCGATCACCCTTACAGCGCCGCGTATCTTATTTCTAATCAAAAGCGTAGCTTTGTTTACGTGGTTCCCCTCGCCGACGGCACCCACAAGGTGGGATTTATCAGCACCCCCGACAATAAAGGCACTGCCCTAGAGACATTACTGGACGATGCTTTAAGCAGCCATCCCGCCCTATCAAAGCGATTTGCCAATGCCCAACGCATCGGCGACGTGGGCATTTGGCCCGCATCCCATAACCGACCGGCTTTAGATAATGTGTCCGGCGATCGCTTCCTGCTGCTGGGGGATGCCGGTTCCCTGCTGGTGCCCCAAATTGGCTTTGGCACGGGCAATGCAGTGCTGTCGGGCAAGTTGGCGGCGGAAACTATCTCGGCGGCGATCGCGGTCAACCGCTATGATGCAGAGTTCTTAGATCGCTACAACGAGGCGCTACGAAGCAGTATCCAAACCAGCATTCAGAGCGGCATTTGGTTTAAACGAATGGCAAGCTACCCCAAGGTTATGACTTGGTTTGTGGAACAAACCCGCATTCGCCAGGGCTTTAAATTTCTTTTCGGACGCAAAGGTGACACTGGGCTGAAATGGATTTAAAAGGCAATACTCAAGAGGTGAGCTTTTAATTTGCCCGTTCTATCCAAAACACCAGGTGGGTCACATTTAACACTGTCACTACCCTTTTAACTGACTCCTTATCTCTCCGTCTCCGCTTACATGGATGGATGGATCCAGGTTGGTAAACCAGTTAATCAGGTTAGTCAGCCAGGTTAGTTAGCCAGGTTAGTCAATCGGATTAATAGATCCATCTCGTCGATCCATAGAAAATCCAGAGTAGCTTCAGCAAACTCTGAAAGAACCGTCGTTAGCAAGGGCGTTATTGATGAATCAGCCGCACCTGTCCCCCAGACCTTTTAACTTCCACAGGAGGCCCGTTATGGCATGGTTCCTGCAAGGGCTTTTTCCCCTGCGACGGGTGGTAAAACGCTGGGGCTATGGGGCGATCGCCCTTCTGCTGGCCAGCACCATCGTGGTGAGCACCCCCACTGCCTCCCAGGCGTTGGACTTCGGAGATATTTTTAATATTCTGCGCAACGGCGTTCGAGTCTTTCAGCTCAGCAATTTATCAGATCAGCAAGAAGTGGAGCTGGGTAAGCAAATTGATCGCCAGCTCAAACAGTCCCAAATTCGAGTCATTACCAGCCCGGAAATTGTGTCCTACGTGGACGACATTGGTCAGCGGCTGGCGCAGAACAGTAATCGACCCGATATTCCTTACCGGTTCCAGGTGGTGCGGGACGCCAAAATAAACGCCTTTGCCACCATGGGCGGGTTTGTCTACGTCAACGCCGGATTAATGGTGGCGGCGGACAATGAAGCCCAGCTTGCTGGAGTGATTGCCCACGAAATTGGACATATTACCGAACGCCATGCGGTGAACCAAATGCGTCAGAGGGCGATCGCCCAGGGGGTGGCATCGGCGGCGGGGTTGGACCGAAGTCGGGCGGTGCAAATTGGCGTGGAGCTCGCCCTTAATCGCCCCAAAAGTCGCCGTGATGAGCTAGAGGCGGATGATTTGGGTTTGACCTATCTAAACAGAACCGGCTACGCTCCCCAAGCCCTTCCCAATTTCCTTCGTAAACTGCTGCGGGCGTCGTCTCCACCCACCATACTCAGTACCCACCCCGACACAGGCGATCGCATTGCCATACTGGAAGCAAAAATTGCCCAAATTCCTAACAGCCAGCGGGGACAAGATGGTTTAGATGAGCTGGAATACCGTAAACGCATTGATAGCTGGTTTAAGATTTCTCCCGCCAATAGCCAGCGCCGCCGCCAATAGATTTGCCCCCCATTGCCTATGACCGATCCCGTTTACGAAGAGCTGTGGCTGCTGGATCCGGCAGCGATCGCCACCCCAACCCAGGTGCAAGGGCTGCCCACTTTAAATGCCGAAGCCCTGGAGGACTGGATTGCCAAGGTTCACCAGTTTCAGCACCGTGCTCGGCATGCCCCCCTTCCCCGCCAGCCCGATCTCTTTGGGGGTGTTGAAATTCACCCCGGCGATCCCTATCAGGTGGATCCCTTCGCACTGGACTCCTACCCGTTTAATTTTTACGAAAGCGCCCAGGGACCTCAACAGCCCGCCATTTACTTTGTGCGCGATACTCAGGCCCACATCATTTTGTATATTGGCGAGGCGAAAAATGCCCGTGATCGCTGGAAAGGCGTCCACGACTGCAAGCGCTACGTCACTAACTACCGCACCCAGCATTTTGAATGTCAGTCGTCCTGCCGTATTGATATTGGATTTTGGCTGGATGCCTTTCCCGATGCCCACCGCCGCCAAGATCAGGAGCAAACCCTGATTCAGCGGTGGCGATCGCCTTTCAATAAAGAAAATTGGCACCATTGGGCAACGCCGTTTACAGAAGGGCGTTAAAGTTGCCCCTAAGGTGGAAAGGATAACAGAGGAATGGGGCGGCATCCTTTGGAACAGAGGGAGCCAGAAACGGTTCCCGAACACTACAGTGCTCCTATTCATGGCCTACAATCAGCACAGCATAGGAAATAAATATTTCCTCGGTCTGAAAACAATCTGTAGCCGTTAAAGGTAGATCAGTCAGGGCTAGGCTTCTGAGCTTTAGAACGTTGTACTAAAAATACAACTATTCGGTTTGGGCGATCCCCCAATGGGGGACTATTTTGTCCTCATCATTCGCCAGCATCACTACCGCCATTTCAGCTTTGAAATTTATCCCTAAAGTTCAGCCTTTTGCGTCCCTTTAACGTCTAAATTTTTTCTAAATCGCGTCTGAGAACTCCAGTGCCACGACAATCTCGCCCCCCTCAAAATCGCTCCAAAAGCCAGCCCACAAAAATTGTCAGCGCCCGCCTCAAAAAGCCGAAGCCCCGTTTTCGCCCCCTGCGCTGGTTGCTCATCACCTTTGGGCTTATTAGCGTGGCCACCGTTTCGGCCACCACTGGAGCCCTATTGGCTCTGTCTATGTCCAACGTGTCCCTGTCCCAACGGGAGCTGAGTCCTGAGGAAGCGTCCCAATTTAGCGGCAATGGTGAAGAACCGGTGGTGGAGGGAGGACTACAGTTTCCTCGCCTAACCCGTCCCGTCAATATTTTATTGCTGGGGATCAAGGTGGTCACCTCCGATGTGGACGATGAGCTGACGGAAAAATATGGCTACCATGCCCTGGTGAATTCCTTCGAAGGGCTATCGGACACCATGTTGCTGCTGCGCTTTGATCCCACCTCTAAGCGTATGAGTGTGTTGTCTATTCCCCGGGACACCCGCACCTGGGTGGAGGGATTGGGCACCACCAAAATTAACGCCGCTAACAGCTATGGTGGTCCTGCTCTTAGCGCCCGTGCCACTAGCGAACTTCTGGGCGGTATCCCCATTGATCGCTACATTCGCATTAACGTGCAGGGGGTGGAAAAGCTGATTGATGTGCTGGGGGGCATTACGGTGCACGTGCCCCAGGATATGAAGTACCAGGACGACAGTCAGCATTTGTATATCAACTTGAAGCAGGGGCGGCAGCATTTAAACGGTGAGCAGACCCTGCAATTTTTGCGGTTCCGCTACGACGCCTATGGAGATATTGGGCGGGTGCAGCGCCAGCAAATGGCCATTCGGGCGGTGAAGGAACAGGCGCTAAATCCGGGGACGTTGCTAAAGCTGCCACAGATTTTGTCCACCATTCGCGAGCATATTGACACCAATTTGAGCGTGGAAGAAATTGCGGCGTTGGCGGGTTTTAGTTCCCAGGTGGGGCGCGATCGCGTGCAAATGCTGATGCTGCCTGGGGAATTTGGCGATACTGCCCAATACGGCGGCGTGAGTTATTGGTTGCCCTATACCCGGCGCATTTCCCAGGTGATGGCTGAGCATTTTGACTTTGGCGAATTGGATATTGAAGGGCGTAAGGCGGCGTTTCGATCGCGCATTGTTATCCAGGACAGCACGGGCGATCGCGAGGCGGTGCAACGGTTGATTGAACAGCTTCAGTCCGCTGGTTTCCGCCGAGTCCAGCGCCCTCGGGAGTGGTCTGAGCCCCTAACCACCAGTCGTATTGTGGCCCAGAATGGGGATGTGATCGCGGCCAAAGCCGTACAGGCTGCCATGGGCGTGGGCGAAGTGCGGGTGGATAGCACGGGATATTTGGAGTCAGATATTACGATTCAGCTTGGGCGAGATTGGTTGGAGCAACAGCAAGCTCCCGCCCTCGAAGGCGCTGATGATGAGCCCCCAGCGGATACGGTGGACTTTTAACGGAGCGAACAGCGAGGCGCTGATAGTGAGCTTCAATCCGAATATTTGATCTGAATGCTTAATGCGTTTCGAACCGGTTGAGCGAGCTTACGCCCCTGGGGGATCTGGCGGCGATTTTCCTCCCGTGCTAAACCTTATGGGCGCAAGGTAACTGTGCCCTAATAGGTCCCGACGGGAGCTAAATTGGGTCGAATTATGGACACGCGTTTAAGTAGGGACGATTTGAATACGGAAGAACAGGGGATTTTTCGGGAAACGCTGGGGCGATCACCTCGACGCTGGAAAGTTGCCCTGGGATTGATTTTTGCCCTGTCCCTGCTGGTGCGCTTTTGGAAGATTGGTCAGTTCAACACCTTAGTCTTTGACGAGGTGTACTTTGCCAAATTTGCCAATAACTACCTGACCCAAACCCCATTTTTCGACGCTCACCCGCCCCTCAGCAAGTACCTGATTGCGGTGGGCATTTGGATTGGCTCCCACCTGCCCATTGGGTGGGACACCATGAACGATGCCGTGGGCACCTTGCGCACCACCTTTAGCTATCGCTGGCTCAATGGCTTTGTGGGTTCGTTTATTCCCCTGGTGATGGGGGCGATCGCCTGGGAATTATCTCGCAGTTGGCGACTGGCCACCATTGCTGCGGCGCTGCTGGCCATGGACGGGCTTTTTCTGGTGGAGTCTCGCTATGGCTTGAATAATATCTACCTGGTAATTTTTGGGTTGCTAGGGCAATATTGCTTTTTAAAAGTGCTGGGCACCTTTGATCCCCAGCGGGATCTGGGGCGATCACGCGGAAAAAAGCGCCGAGCTTGGTTTATCCTCACCGGTTTATTTCTGGGAGCAACGGTGTCCATTAAATGGAACGGCGCGGGATTTTGGTTTGTGCCCTGGGGTTTCTGGATTATCGCCAAACTGCACCATTGGTGGACTCACCGCAAATCTTCGCCTAAGCCATTGCCCAGAACGGAAGACTGGCGATCGCCCCTTAACTTCCTTGCCCAAATTTCCGTGGTGCAAATGGGGTTGTATCTAACCCTGATCCCCGCCGTCTTATATTGCTGGCTATGGATTCCCCACTTGCTACTAAACCCGGATCGCAACCTATGGGAAGTAAATCTAGCCATCCTCAACGTCCATCAAAACGTGGGCGGCAACGATATTCACCCTTACTGTTCCCCTTGGTATAGTTGGCCCCTGCTGCTGCGACCCCTGGCCTATTTTTATGCCCGCACCAACGACCCCAGCGCTCCTTTTGATTACAGCAACCTGAAGCCAGAATATCCCGAAGGTACCGCCATCACCCTTTTCGATGTGCACGCCATGGGCAATCCAATTTTATGGTGGCTATCGGTGGTGGCTTTGGGGCTAGCTATTTTGGGGCTAGCCCAATACCTATGGCAGCGCCGCCCCCTGGGACAGGTACGCCTATCCAATTCAAGCTGGTTTTTACTGTTCACCCTGGGTAACTATGGCGGCAATCTATTGCTGTGGCTTCGGGTGACCCGCTGCACGTTTTTGTACCACTACATGGGCGCCCTAACTTTCGCCATCCTCACCCTCGCTTGGATGCTCAATCGCTGCTTTGAGCCCCGCGAAACTTACTGGCGCTGGTGGGGCATTGTGGGATTGGGGGCGATCGCCATAGGCTTTGTGTTCTGGCTACCAGTGTATTTGGGGCTACCCCTATCCCAGACAGGTTGGACCCTGCGCATTTGGAATTTTGGCCACCCCTGGCTGCCCAACTGGATTTAGGGACAAACGCCATAGGATTGCCGATTATGAGCCCCTTCCAGGCATCAATATCCTCGCTAGGGGGGGCTCATAATCAGTTCAATAAAAAGTAGGGTTTTGAGCTGCACAATTCGAGCTGAGTCTGCACTATTGACGCTATCCATGCTTCGCGAACGACGACTCTTAGCGATCGCTGACTGTTCTATTACGTCAGTTCGATGGCACAAGATCAGTTCAAATTTGCTTCTCCCTGATAAAGGGGAGGACTGAGGGGGGATCCTTACCTTACGCCCCGTCACCAAGATTTTCCGCTACCGGCTTAAGCACCAGAGGATCCCCCCAACCCCCCTTAGCAAGAGGAGCTTTTCGTCGAACCGACGTTCTATTGGTTCAAGAGTTGACCGTAATAACGGCTCTACTTTGGTGAATTAGTATTAAACAGTCCGGACGATCGCCTTGGACTCATTTTTAGCGGCGACTGCATTGACCTCCGCTCGGTCCCCTTCCTCATCGTCGTCGCTTTTATCCTGAGATTTTTCCTGGTGGATAGGAATCGAAATTTCAAAGCGAGTACCTTCCCCAGAAACCGACTGACAATCCAGTTCTCCCCGGTGTTTTTCAATCACAATTTGATAGCTAATGGACATTCCCAAACCGGTGCCTTTCCCAACGGGTTTGGTGGTGAAAAACGGATCGAAAATACGCTGTTTCACTGACTCTGGAATCCCTGGACCATTGTCTTCAATAATCACTTTGACGCGATTTTTATTGGGCACTGCTTGCGATGAAATGTCAATTGCAGCTCCTTCAGCCCCTTCATAGGCCTCATCCAGGGCATCAATGGCGTTAGCCAAAATATTCATAAATACCTGGTTAAGCTGCCCCGGGAAACAGTCCACATGGGGTAACTCTTCGTAGTGTTTAGTAACCTTGATGGCCCCACGACTAGGACCAGCCTTTAATCGGTGCTGGAGAATTAATAGGGTGCTATCAATGCCTTCATGGATATCGGCCGTTTTAAACTCTGCTTCGTCCAGGCGAGAGAAATTGCGCAGTGAATAAACAATGCCTTTAATGCGGTCCGTGCCCATTTTCATGGACTTAATAATATTGGGCGAATCCTCCAGTAGAAACTCAAACTCATCCTCATCCATTAGATCATTAATTACATCAGAATTAGGGTGAGCTTTCTTGTAGGCTCCAACAATTTCAATCAGGCTTTCAAGGTACTCTTCCATGTACCGCAAATTGCCATGAATGTAGTTCATCGGGTTATTAATTTCATGGGCAATACCTGCCACAAGCTGCCCTAAACCGGACATCTTTTCCGTTTGAATTAACTGGCTTTGGGTGCTTTGTAGCTTCTGTAGAGTCCTTTCTAAGGACATTGCCTGACGCTTTGATTTTTCCCGTGCCACCCTAATATCTTCAATTAATTTGGCATTATTCCAGGCGATCGCAATTTGGTTGGTCAACGTTTTAAAGGTTTCCTGCTCCGCCTCCGTAAACCGTGGTCGGCGGTGGTCTTGGATTTCCAACACCCCCAGCAGCTGACTACCGGCAACCATGGGCACCGCCACCGCCGCAAATTCACCCTGAAAAACCTGTGTTTCTTGGGTGCGAGCTCCCTCTGTAATCCAGGAAGTAACCCGATCTTTCATCGTGGGCACCTGGGAAGACATCACCGCCGCCTGGGCAAAAATTAATCGCTCTTTCTCAGAGTCCCACAAGTACACATAAGCCGCCTCAAGCCTAAACCGCTCTAGCAGCAGCTGCACCGCCCCCTGCAACAAGTGATCCCGCTCAAAGATCGCCTCCGCCAATTCCCCAATCGCCATGGTGGTGGACTGGCTCATTTCTAGTTCCTGGGAGCGATTTTCCAAGCTGTTGAGCAATTGCCCAATGCGCTCCGCCATATCATTGAAGCTAACGGACAGCTTACCCAGCTCATCATGACGTCTAACGGGACTGCGAGCCGTCAAATCGCCATTGGCTAATCGCCTTACCGCCCCCATTAATTTGGCAATGGGCTTGGTCAAGGTGTAGCCCAGGGCGATCGCCGCCAAGCTGACCACCACCGCACACACCAGCCAAAACACAATAATGTCTCGCAGTTGGGCTTCAATGGGGGCCAAAAACGCACTTTGGGGCTGAGCCACCACCAAAGACCACTGCTGCTTGCGATTGTTGGGGTTGCGACTGAGGGGCACCACCACCGCCTGGTGCAGCTCATCCTTGTAGTTAAATTCGAAAAACCGTTCCCCTTCCGTCTCCAATTCCAGTTCCTTTTTCAGACCCGGAATGGGTTGCTTATCCTCCTCAGTAAAGTCGGGCTCCAATCGACCTCGCTCCTGAAGAATTTGAATTTGAGCGTCCGACAGCGTGGACACCGGATTCATAATCAGCCCAGAATCATCGTTTTGCGCCAGCCTTAAATTGTCCTGGTCCACCAGAATCGCCAGATTGCTCGGGTGTGATCGGCTAACAATATCCTGAATCGTTGAAGCGTTGTATCGAATCAGCAGCACCCCCACCACCTTGTCCGCGTCATCCCGCACGGGGCTGCTAAAGAAAATAATCGGCGCTGATGCTTCTTCGGAGTAAATCACATCAGAAATAAAGGGAAATCCCGTTTTTATGGCCTGGGTGAAAAACAGCTCGTTTTTATAAGAATTGCCGGTTTTTTCAAAACGGGTATCAATAACCCCCACACCATCGGCATCAATTAGGGCATAGGACGAAATATTGAACACGTCCCCCTTCGTCAAGGTTAGGAAAATATCTTCCACTTCCTTGCCGTACTGCGATCGCCTCGCCGCATCAGACTCACCCAAATACCGTCCTAGCGTTGGCAGCCGTGCCTGAGTATTCAGCATTGCCAAATTGCGCGTCAAAAACTGGGTCAACGTATTCGCAGTTTGCTGGGTATTGTGCAGCAAATTTTGCTGGCTACGTTCCAGAAGAATCTCGCTGTTTTGTTGACGATTCCAAATGGTTAAAAGGGTAATCGGCACCAAAGAAACAGCTAAGAAAGAGGCGATTAACTTAACCCTTAACGTGGCGTGAATAAGCTGTTTCATAAGTTTTCATCCTCTTGCAAGGACTTTAAGAGGTGAGGGTTAATTAACGTGTCCAAATCCGGCGGCGCATTAATCGTGCCGTTAATGGCAAAGAATTCGGTATAGAGCTGGGTGGTGAAATGCAGGGAATCTGTCGTTTTCCCCGGACTCATAATTTCCAAATTCCGTTCTAAAGTGGGCAACTCAATGCCCTCAAAGGTCACCGCGTCTTCATCGAATAAATATTCCTCGTCAATGCCCAAGGACGTGGCAATGATGTTGCGCACTTCGTCGGAGTTTTCTAACGAGTACTCCCGAGACTTAAGCCAACCCCTGAGTAAAGCCTTAAGCTCTTCCGGACGCTCTCGAATTACTGATCGCCGCATGACTAGCACCTCAGTAATTAGCCCTGGGGTTTCGGTGCTGTCGAACAAAACGTGGTACCCATAATTGGCCGCCTGCACCGTGTAGGGATGCCACGTTTGCCCCGCATCAATTACGCCCTTATTGAGTTTCTCAACAAGATCCTCGGCATTGATATTGATAATTTTTACTGAGTCCAAGGGCACATTGTGCTTTTTCAGCATCTCTTGCACCAGCAGCTCACCAAAGTCTCCCAAACGCGTACCCAAGACTTTCCCCTTGAGATCTTCCACCTCTTGGATATTGTGGCGAGCCAAAATGGCATCTCGCCCCTGGGAAATATTGATTACAAGGATAATTTGTACGTCGGGAGTGGTGGTCAAAATACTGAGTACGCTGCCCAGGGCCACCACAATGCCGTCGTATTTACCGCTGCGAAATTCGTTAATTTGATTGATGTAATCTTTGTTGAATTCGGCTTCAACGGTGATTCCCTGTTCCTTGAAAAATCCCTTTTCCTTGCCAAGAATTAAGGGGTAATGCCCTGGGGTGGAACTGTAGGCAATACTGATAGGGTCTTGGTTAGGACCACTGGAGAAAAGACCGCCTTTACAGCCTGCAAGGGCTGCACAGCCGAATGGAATGATACACAGCCAAGGGAGGAGTTTCTTCATGTCTGACGACACAAAATGTGTGGAGAAAATGAGATATCTATGATCGGTAGACCCCAGAGCGGTAAAGCCTAGGGCGGTAGAGCCCAGAAAAGACCCTTTTTATACAGAAATGGTAGAGGTTAGCAATAAACCAGGTGATGCAAAGGTGATTTCTAGCTAATCGCTCCAAGCTGAAATATTCCAATTGCCCTTAGCAATTACAACACTATGGACTTAACGTGACGATGCTTAATTGCTAATTAATCTCAATAGTACGGCTAAGCAATACTAACTGAATCGGCCCCGATATGTACAGTTTTGTGTAGCAGCATTGCCTTTTTTGATGGCTACGGCAGTGCGTTATGTCTTAAAAGCGTTGATTTCAAAGGGCTTACGCCTGTCAGGTGTATTTCAGAAAATTTTGCACGGTTTGAAATTTCTGGAAATTGGGGGCGTGTTGCCGCCAAGCTCTAGCGGAAGTACACGCCCCTTTCGGTGAAGCTAGGGGCACTTCCGCGGCTGTTGATTTTGGGACTTAATGGGCGACGGTCTCTAAAGCTGCTGGTTGGAAAAAGCTGGGTGGACCAGGTTCTACACGGCGGTTTTGGTGACCACTGGCTTGGGCAGGGGCTGGGCGTAAAGGTCAGGCGATCGCCCCAGGGCAAAATCAAAAGACTGGCGCAAAGTGGGATTGGATCGGCTGGCGAAAATTGCCATGGCAATTACCACAAGCCCGGCGGCGATTCCAAACAGCACGCGGTAACCCATTTCATCGGCAATGCCCCCCAGTACTGGTCCCGCCAGAGCAATACCGCAGTCAAATCCCATCAACGTTAAAGCGAACATTTGTCCTCGTTCGTGGGCAGCAATGCGATCCGACATTAGGGCGATGACGCCGGGGAATAGCAACCCAGCGGCAAGTCCCTCCACAAAACCCGCCAGCAAAATAAGGGGAATGGTATTGACGGTGGTAAGCATCACCATGGATACCAGATAGCACACGAGGCTGATGGAGATGAAAATGCCCCGTCCGTAACGGTCCGAGCGTTTGCCCACCCAGAATCGGGCGCAGAAACTGGCGATCGCGGCGGCGGTATAAAACAAGCCGGGGATGAGGTTAAGTCCAGTGGACTTGATAAACAGGGGAATAAAGGTGCTGAGGATGCCAAAAACCAAGCCGATCGCCAACATTACCAGGGCAGGAGTGGTGATTTCCGGGGACAAAAGCCGCTGCCAAATGGAAGTTTCTTGGGGGGGAGAGGGGCTGTTTTGACCGTTATTTTGGGGGGCGATCGCCTCAGACGTGTCTTGACCGCCAGCTTCGTCGTAACGCTGGGGATTTTGAATCAAGGTCATGCCCAACGTGGCCAGCAGCCCAAAGCTAGCGGCAATGGTGAAGGTGGGCATATGCCCAAACTCGCTTTGCACAAAGCTACCCAACGCCGGACCTACAGCCACGCCCACTGGCTGAGTCAGGGTCATATAGCCGATAATTTCTCCACGATTTTTGACAGGGGATACGTCCACCACAAAGGCAGCGTAGGCGGTGGTAAAAGCGGCGATGCTAAGACCGTGGAACATGCGCAACCCAATCAGCACCGGAATGGAGTGAGCGAAAACATAGCCCACAGGAGCCAGCATGGCAACACTGGTGCCAATCATCAAAACGATTTTGCGACCTTGGCGATCCGCCAAGCGACCAAACCGGGTCCTGGCCAGCAGCAGTCCCACTGCGAAGGCTCCCATCACAAATCCCACCTGTTGATCTGTGCCTCCCAAGTCTTGAGCATATAGGGACAGGGTGGGCAGTAGGGATGCCATGCTGCACCAGAAGAGGAGGGAGGTGCAAAAGAGCAGCAGTAGATTACGGCGGGCGGCGGCGGGTAGCGCTCCCAATAGTCGAAACATAATACGATTTCTCGATGCGATTTTTGGCGTTGGGCCCTTGGGGAAATTGGAAAAGTTTGAAATGTCAGCTCAACAGCAAAAACAAAGGCTCTTCCCTCACCCATGTTTTTGACTGGAGTCTTAAATTTTGAGGAATCCCTCTGAGACAGGGGGACTTTTTATTGAGCGAATGGGTTCAGGACTTACGCAAAGCTCCCCTTAGCAAGGGAGTTTGGGGGGATCCCATACCCTTTACCCCGTCACCCCAATTTCAAACAAAATGCTCAATGGTAGGGATCCCCCCTCAGTCCCCCCTTGGTAAGGGGGGAAGCCGATACAAGGTGTGCTTTGGGTCTCAAATGTTTTGGGTCTCAAACAGCATGTCTTACGTCAGTCCTGGTGCTTAAGAATGCTTGAAATTGATAGTTGACCGCGTGTTAGTTCGCAAATGACAAATAACACAGGCGGGACAAGTGGAAAAACTGTCCCGCCTGGTTCGGTATTAAAGCTAGTTAAATCGGAGCGTTGGATGTCACGCATCCTAGCTGCTTTCCTTTACATGCCGCCGATGCTAAGGAGTTCTACGTCGAAGATCAACGTGGCTTTGGGGGGGATGACGCCGCCGGCACCGCGATCGCCATAACCTAGCTCGGGGGGGATAGTTAGCTTACGCTTGCCGCCTACGCGCATGCTCATCACTCCTTCGTCCCAGCCCGCGATTACCTGACGGCGACCGATGGTGAACTGGAATGGGCGGTTGCGATCGCGAGAGCTGTCAAATTTGCTGCCGTCCGTTAGGTAGCCCGTATAGTGCACCGTCACCATTTGTCCTTCTTTCGGCGATGCACCCGTGCCCACCACCTCGTCTTCATAGCGCAATCCCGTGGCGGTAATCACCTCATTAGGGTTGGCGTTGGATTCGGTCATATCGGTATCTTCCTCTGTAGTTTGAATGTCCTCTGTGTCATCCAAGGTTAAGTCTGCGGCACTGGCGATCGCCTGCCCAAACTGGGGCACATTGGATAGGTCCGCCGCATCGGCCATTAAACGATTTGCCAAGCCCGCTGGTTTTGCTGGCTGCGCCTCTGCCACTTCTTCCACAGGGGCCGGTTCCGGTGCATTATCCGCCTGGGCCGGTTGGGCGCCGGAGGTAAATTGCAATGCCACCAGGATGACCAGGCAGGCAGCCATTACCCCGAGACTAATAAAAATATCGCGCACGGTTAACTCTCCTTATTGACTGTTCGTCGTTGACCCTTTGGACCACTGCACGAAAGGCACATCCAACAGCATAAAACGACCTGAGTCTGAAGTTAACGTTTAATTTGTTTAAACTTCGGTTCGGCTCTCTCTCCGATGTTGCATCGAATCAACGCTGGATTCGGTAAAGGCTGGGTCTAGAAACTTCTATTCCGGCTTTTATTCTGATTTTTCAGCGGCGATCGCCTCTTCCATGCCAACCTCTTGCCACTCACCGCCCCATTTTTGTTGAGCTGCCCTCTGTAAAACCTGCCGCAGCATCTTCGCATCGTGGGCTAATGTTTGGGTCATATCCAGCCAAGGAGTAAAGGTGGTACGAGGGAGCGAAGTACTAAACACCGTTTCAAAGAGAGCCGGGTCGGGATTGAGCAAAATGGTGCCATGTTGTAGCACCGTGGAATCGCGCCACACCTGAGCGCTACCGATCACCTTGGTCCCGTCGAGCAGGCAAAGATCCGCCCCCGTCGCCAGCCCAAAACAGTTGGGGTTATTTTTATTGCTGCGCAAAATTTTATTGGTACCAAAATTCAGTGGAATGCCGAGGTCGTTAAAGCCATCGATCAACCACTGACACAACTTTTGGTAAGCCACTTCCCGATTTGTTCCCACGGTGGACGTGACCACGGCGTAGGTTAACCCGCCTTGGTGTAGCACCGCCCGCCCGCCCGTCGGCCGCCGCACTAAGGGCACCGGTTCACCGTTCCAAATAAGGGTGTTCCAGTGATCTGGATAGTGATGTTGGTGATAGCCCAAGGAAATGGTGGGCGTTGACCAGCCATAAAATCGCAGGGTAGACGGTATCAACCCTGCGACATGATTTAGCAAAAGCTGGCGATCGCGCTCCATTTGCTCGGTCCCCGCCGCCACCGTGTAGGGCAGATAGCGCCACTGGGACGGGAGCGCCAACGGGGGAGAAGACAATGGAGCCGCTGGAGCTGCGGACACCTTAGCCTTGGCCGTATTTTTCAATTAAAGGCTCGTCGCTTTCATCGGCGATCGACGCCACCAGCGTAATGGCGCGAGACAGTTCCGTCGCCGATAAATCCTCCACGGTGCGGCTGGTGACCACCACCACCTGATTGCTGGTGATGGCAAAGCGTGCTTCCAGGGTGCTGACCCAGTTTGCTGCCATTAGCTCCGCCATCATTTGATCTTCGTTCTTGGCGGGCAAATCCAACACCGCCGACCACACGGTCAACGTATCTTCGTCCGATGCCCCCGTTAGCTGCACCAGCACCTCAATGGTGCCGTACTTGAACTTCCACAGGGTGCAGGAGCCTTGGCGGCTAACTAAGGGGCTACCTTCCTCTGCCAGGCTGGAGATCACGGTTTCAATGGTGTTGACCAAATCCTCGCCAGCAGTGGATTCAACCTCTCCACCGGTTAACGAATCAATATCCATAGCCCCTCCCCAAAATTTGACGTTTAAAAATCTTCACCCAAAGTTTGCGTCTTCGGCATAGTTAACTTGCCCTGGCGCCAAAGCTTTGTCGCGCTAGCGCTAGCTTATCTGCTGCACTGGGTTAGTTCTAACATGCTGACGGGGTGACAAGAAGGCTAAAAGGCTTCCTGTATCTTCCTCTTAGCCCT
>CALGDE010000142.1 GCA_937883785.1 uncultured cyanobacterium | reverse complement strand
CCATTGCTCAAAGTCTTAGACTGTTGTCCTAAGTCACTCCGTCGCCGCTATAGAACCTTAACAATTAGAACCCTCCACATAAGGACATCTGTTGATAAGGTGCGGATTTTCAAAAGTTAAATATTAGCCTTGAGATTAAATGTCGCCCTATGAATTGGGATTGGGTCGGGTGTAGGCGTTATCAAAAAGTATCTGGGGCGATTAGTGCTTGGGGCGATCGCCTCAGGCACCGAGGGACAGACGTCCCCATTAAACTGATTTTTCGGAACCGTAAATCGACACCGCATTTTTTCCCCCACGCTGCTCAAGATACTTTTTTTGAGCCTGGTTTCTGGCATCTCGACCGTTAACAATCTCGTATAGCTGAGCCTCGGACACCTCCCATTCCACTTCATCCAGGTAAAGGGTAGCGTGCCAAACACACACATCAATTTCTGATAAGTGTGCTTCAGAAACACCATCAAGGGCAGAAAAACAGGACACTGGAACTGTTCCCTGTGTTCCATCATGGAACGCAACGCAAAACATCCCATTCATATAGTCGAAAGACTTGATATCCCAATCGAATGGTAAGCGTTCAACATATTGAGCCATAAGGTTTCTTCTCCAAACGGTTCGGAAGCAACACAATATTTTCTTGGTATCAGAAGCACTGTTCAGAAGCTAATCAATTCCACCGTACTGATTCCAGCAGGTCCATGCTGCATCAAGAACTTTTTCAAGGTCGTCAATCAACTTTTTAGCTGTTGTTTTCGAAATCTTTCCTTCAATTTCCCAGTACTCAACTTCGCCTTTTCCCAAGACAGCTTTAACATAGCCCCCCTGACCGATGATATGGACATGGGGTGGAGTGTGGTCTCCAGAAATCACGGTGAAGCGATAGCCACGGCTTCGATAAAAGACGGGCATAAAACACTCCACTATTTTCCTGCTCGTTATTATTTTATGTCTTTAGAAAAGGTATGTTATCCAGGCTTTTTTAGGACCCAATACTTGCTAAGAAAGTGGGTTTGATGCTCCACAATGTCAAAGCCTGCATCTTTCATCCTTCCATCCATATCGTCCTTTTGGTAATCCATGTAAAACGGTTCGTGGAAGGACTCGGGGAAGTATTGCAGCATCGGCGTGACCACAGGCACATCATCTTGCTGAATGGAATCGCAAATTATGCACACGCCACCCGGTGCCAAAACCCGATAGCTTTCGTTGATAATCCGCTGGCGCGCCCGCCCTGGCAGTTCGTGGAATAGAAATACGTTGGTGATGCCCTGGAAGTAGCCGTCAGTGTAGGGCAGGGATTCGGCGTTGCCCTGCACGAGCTGGGGCAGGGTGTTGGGCAAGGTGCGTAGGTTTTCGTTGGCGCGGCGTAGGTAGTGGGGAGATAGGTCAATGCCAAACAGGGAGGCGTCGGGCAGAGCTGCTTGGATATTGCGCAGGGCGCGACCGGTGCCACAGGCGATATCTAGGATTTTGGGTGATCGCCCCATCCCCACCAGCCCACCTTTCAACGGTGCCAGCACCCGCCGTCGCATGGCATCGGCAACGCCACTGAACAAAATTTCCACCTGTAGATCGTACAGCCGCGCTGAATTATCACTTAAATAACCATCGGTTTGGTTATGGAAATTGCGGGCATAATAGCCGGGATAGTCCTTGATGTTGACCGACTTGTTAAAGTCATAAACCTTACCCGTTTGGGAGCGATCCCACACCATAAAACTGTCCAAACACAGCAGGGGATAGGTGAGTAAATAGTCCAGCCACGGATCGTCAAACAACAGTTCCACGGGGTAGACTCCCGCTTCGCCATCGCGCCAGTCTTGGTCCACCAGCGCCTCAATACGCTGTTGCAGCACTTCAAAGACCTGAGGCTCAATGGTGGGAGCTGAGCGATTCGAAGGGCGAATTGTGGATAGAACCCGCTGAAGGGCGTTTTTGTGGGCAAGACTCAGGGCCATTTTGCCCCGGGCGAGCGCTTGGTGGGCGAGCTTAGCCAAGGCGATCGGAGGTGCAACAGTGTTCATACGAGGACTTGGAAACGGGTCGCGACTTTACTTTTGTTAATGTAACGAACCCAGCCCTCAGAATCTACCGGCGTTGCCCCTAGCTACAGTGGATATCGGACAATCCACTGCCCCTCTTCAATGCAATACATCAAATCAATACACCAAACGCAGATTAGTTAAAGGTGAATTGGTAGTGCATCAATACCAAAACCTTTCACTTAGCATTTTTTGCTATTTGGCACTCTGTTGATCAGCCATTTTCTATATATTCTTTCAGATCACTGATTTAGGGTGCGTCTCGTCTAGTTCATTCGTCATCATCGACCACGAATCGCCCCATTCGTATGCTATCAATGGGCAATTTAACGGTAAAAGTCACGCCGCTTTCAGCACCCGACTCAACACGAATAGTTCCATGGTGCTTATCAATAATTTGATAGCAAATACCTAGTCCAATGCCTGTCCCTTTACCAATGGGTTTAGTTGTAAAAAATGGGTTGAATAGCTTATCTTGAATTGCCTTTGGAATAGGAGGTCCATTATTTTCAATCTTGACGCTAACGTAGTCTCGATTGATTTTTTTAGTCTGAATTATAATTTTCGGTGCTTCTAATTCAACTTCCCCAACGGCATCCAAAGCATTGTGCAAAATATTCATAAATACTTGGTTAATCTGCGCAGCATGGCACTTTACCAAGGGTAAATCACCATAGTTTCGAACAATTTCTACATTTTTTGCGCGATGCCCCAGGATTAAAAGCGTACTTTCTATTCCCTCATGAAGATCAGCATCTTTTAGGGAAGACTCATCTAAACGAGCAAAATTTCGTAGGGAAAGCACAATATCCCTAATGCGCTCCGTCCCTGATTTCATAGACTCAATAATCTTCATCGAGTCTTTTCTTATAAAGCCAAGTTCAATATCTTCTAATCTTTCTTGGATTGCCGTTGTGCGAACAGGGTATTCCCTTTCATAAAGTTCAACAAGCTCTAGCAGGTCATAAAGATACCCCGCCGCATAGTCTAAATTGCCATGTACAAAGCTCACAGGATTATTGATTTCGTGGGCAATACCCGCAACCATTTGCCCTAACCCAGACATTTTTTCACTTTGAATTAGTTGGGACTGGGTGGACTGTAATTCTGTTAATGCCGACTCTAAACGCTCATTTTTAGTTTGCAGTTCTTCGTTATATTCTCCGAGCTGCTGTTGCGATCGCAACAGCAAATCAGCCGTTTTATTTAGGGTTCTCGCCAGGGTGCCCACTTCGTCACCACTGGTCACATCAGCGCGCACCTTAAAATCACCTTGTCCTAAGGCGATCGCCATCTTATTGATTGCTTCAATGGGCTGGGTAATATATCGCGACACCAAGTACACAATGACTAGCAGAATTAGGGTGGAATAAACCCCAATAAAAAAGATCTGGCGAGCTAGTTCTTGCGCCGGGGCAAAGGCTTCTTCCTGGCTAATTTCCGCCAGCAATGCCAAATTGCGATCGCCCAGCCATCGATACACCCCCAGCACTGGCACGCCTTCGTAGTTTGTATACAATCCCTGACCGTTTCGCCCCTGGGTTGCCTCATCAATGCCAAAAGTGGCGACCCCGTCAGGATATTTATCAGACTGGTTTTGGTCAGAAAATAAAAACTTATTTTTACCCTCAAGACGCCCCACTAAATAGGTTTCCCCGGTACGTCCCAGCCCTGTGCGGCTGCGCACCAACGCGTCCACCTCTTCTAAATCTAGGGAAATAGACAGGGCTCCCAGGCGATCGCCATTAATATTAAAAATCGGCGTAGCAAAAGAAATAGCGGTCTTTTGGGTATCTGGCACTAGATAAAAAGTGGGACGAAATTCCGTTTCCTCCGCGGAAAAGTACGTGGTGGTCGCCCCCAGGGGTTGATACCTTCCCTCCAGATCGGGATTAGTGGAGAAGGTGATAATCCCCCCCTCGGTCAAAATCGATGTTTCCCGCAGGTTGGGCTTGGTGTTCGTTAATTCCTTGAAATATCGCACCAGGGGCAAACGGGTGGCTTGGTGATCGCTCCCCTTACTTTCCATCAGCGCCTGGGTCCATCGGCGCACCCTCGGCAGCCGCGACACCAGCACCACATCCTGACGCTGGGTGTTTAACCACTGTCCCAGCTCATCATCCTTTAAAGACACCGCCACATTGAGGCGCTCAAAGGTGGATTCTTTCAGCGCCTTCCGGGCGAAATCATAGGCCATAAACGACACCACGGCGATCGCAGCAGATGACAACAGCGAAAAGCTCACCACCAACTTGAGAAAGATGCTGCTTTTCGGTCGCTTTGCGTACCCTGATGCCGCGCGTTTCGATGGCGCGCCGGCAACCGATGAGTTATTAGCTACTCCCATGCCGAAAAAATTGCGGTGATTTCCTTAACTGCCCGCTCCGTTGCTGCCTCGATGGAAAGCTGTTCCGTGGCGATGCTCCGCATAATGCCGCCCCAAATATTCTGCGCCGCCACCTCCCCATAGGCAGGATTAAAAACTTGGAAAGAAGGGCGGGAATTTTGCAACTGCTGGAGCGCCACTTTGACGTGAGGATCCTTTTGATCCTTCCAAAATTCATCCTCTAATAATTGAGGCATCACCGGTAAATATCGCGCCTGGGCACCCTGGGTATAAGCCTGCAAGTTCTCTGGCTGAGCCAGGTACGCTAAGAACTCCTTCGCCGCATCCTGCTTTTGAGACTGGGAAAAGATCACCACCTGCTTCAGCTCAATGGTGTGGCGCATGGGCTGACCGTTGGGCTTATTGGGCCAGGGCACCGTTGAAAGCTGTTTAAAATAAACCTCCTCGTCCTGTCGCTGGGAACCAGGGGCGGACAGCGTATGGTTAACGGTCATCAAACTCTTGCGGCTCAGCAGGGACACATTATTGCCCGTGTTATCCCAGTCAACGGCGTCCGGCGGTACAAAGCCTCCCTGGTAGAATCGCGCGTAATCTTGTAAAGCAGCCCCCAACCCTTTGCGCACTGCTGGCTGATTCAGCTGTAAATCGCCGTCCTCGCTGAGAATTTCGACGTTGTAAGCCTCTAAAAACTGCTCAAAGTTGTTGTATGTGTCCAAGCTTCGCGACATCGGCATACCGATACTGTAAATATCGGGTCCCGCTGCTTGCCGTAGGGGAGCCTGGGCGTTTTCCCAAAATTTCCAAAAGCCTGTCCAGTCTTTGGGGATGGCGCTGGCGGATTGCCCACTGTCCGCCAACAAACTTTGCCAGCAGTGGATATGAATTCCTGACTGCATAATGGGCACCGCAAAGTAGCTGCGATCGCCCGTCACATTGTTTTTGTAGCGCACCCCCCGCAGGGCTTCAGGATCGTAGAACTTTTCCAGAGGCTTCAACACATCAGAAACCTCCACCAACTGCCCGTTCCACGCCATGCGAGGAAACACCGCCAAATCGCCCACGCCGGTGTAGCACACGTCGGGAAGGGTTTTGGCAGATAGGGCATTTTCAATTTGCCCAATCATATCTTTCTGGGCAATTAACGCTAAATCGATGGTTTTGCCGCTTTTCTTTTCCCAACTGGCGGCAATTTTCCGAATGGCATCACTTTCCTCGGGGTAGAATCCCTCCTGCCACCACACTTTTAAGGGGCCGTCGCCACCGGAGTTGCCATTGCCTTCCGCACTGGATTGGGTCCCTGATTCTGGCGATGATTGTTGACCACAACTTGCCAAACCTAAGCCCAAGGAAAACCAAAGTCCTCGATTAATAAAACGCCGCCGCTTCATAATTTTTCTACAGCTTTTCCTAAGAACTGTCCCTATATGCGTTGGTTATGATGCAATCCCTTTGAGCAAATGATGGTCGACGCCTGAATTCGTAAAACCGTCAGCGATCGCTGGAGATCATCGTTCGCGAAGCGTTGGCAGAGCCAATAGTGCGGATTCAGCTTCGGTTACGTGACTCAAATTGTCCTGGTTTTGATCGAGCTGACCATACTCAAAAAAGCAATTACACTTCCTTCGTAATCCTTTTAATTCCCCTCACGATCAGAAAAATCTCAATACAAGTTCAGCAACCAAAAGCAGGGTCACCCCAGTGGTGATGGGGCGATGAGGCCATGCTTTAAAACGATTGTACTTTGCACTTTTTTACCTCAGCCCAAGTCTTTACACAAAAGTCATTAAAAAATAGCGCAGGCAATTCTACTGTCGCCACAAAAACGTGGTGGCTCCTTTGCCCCTTAGGGTGGAGCTATTCCATAGATTGCCCCGGCAAGTCACTCTTCAAATAGTCACGGTGTAGGGCCGTTTGCATTGCCTGGAAAAGCTCCTGCCAGTGGCCGGGTTGGGGCTGGCGGAAAATTTGCGCGGTGGGATACCACGGACTATCGGCGCGATCGCGAAACCATCGCCAGTCCCCGTGAAACGCAATGGCAATCCACACCGGTCGAGCGATCGCCCCGGCCAAATGGGCAATGGACGTATCCACGCTAATCACCAAATCGCACTGGTTTAAATAGGCGGCGGTGGTGGCGAAGCTGTCCAAAGATTCGCTCAGGTCCACAATGTTCAAATCCTTGAGGTGCTCGCGATCGCCATCGGTCACCTCCTTTTGTACGCTGTAGCACTGCACCTGGGGGAGGTGGGCGATCGCCGCAAAATTTCCCAAGTCCGTGGAACGCTGGGCGCGAGTAGGGCTATCGGTATTGCAATTCCAGCAAATGGCAATTTTTAGCAGATCGTGATGGCCATCGGGCACCGGCTTTTGGGGCGGCGGCAAGGGAGGCGTCGACGGGGGCAACAGGTAGGGCACCGGGTGGGGAATTTGGTCGATAGTGCCGATACCCAAAATATGGGGCAGGCTCATAAACGACGCCTGATAATCAAAATGTCCCTCTTCGCCGGCGGGGGGACGATAGTCGGGAACACCCGTTAGGCGCTCCATCAGAGGAATCAGCGGCGGCGGCGCTTGGAGGATAATGCGTTGGCACCGTTCGGCGGCGATTCCTACAAATCGGGAAAACTGGATGGCGTCCCCAAAGCCCTGCTCCGCAAATAGCAACAGGGTTTTACCGGGAATCGGCGATCCGTCCCAGGTGGGCTTTTCAAAACAGTTGGCATAGATGGCACGCTTTTGGGGATCATCCCAGCGCATTTCCTGTAAGGCGAACCCTTCCCTTAATTGTCCGACGCGCAGCAGGGCTTGGAATAGGTTTGTCTTGGCTTGGGTGAAGTGGGGCAGTATGTTCACCGCCTGGCGATATTGGGCGATCGCCTCCTCCGTTTCGTTGTTTTGATCCAGCGCCACTGCCCGGTTGTACAGGCACATGGCGTAAAGGCTGGGCAGAGAGTCGTCCGTGGAGTTGACCGCCAAACCGGTGGGCTGATTGAAAGTTTCTAGGGCGTTGGGAACCAGCTTAAGCACTTTGCTAATGCAGGCGATCGCCGTATCCCAGCGATGTTGACGGCTATATAACGTTGCCAGCCCGTACCAAAGCCAGGGCTGATTGGGATCCAGCAGAATACTGCGCTGAAGGACGGCGATCGCCTCAGACGGTCGATTTTTCTGAATCAAGTGGGCTGCCTGACTAAGCCAAGGAGCCGCAACGGGATCGGGAGTCACAACAGGAGCAAAGGGGGAACGGTCAACACAGTCCATAAATGCAGCCGAAAGCCGGGAAAGACGCCTAACCCCTCCCTTCGTGGCTAACTCAACCGCACCAGGGCAACTTCATCTAATAATCGCTCATTGGCTAACAAATCATCGACACTCACCCGCAATTGGCGCTGCTCATCCACCCGAAAACTCACCCGCACCCGGTCGGTTCCCGGCATTCCCGGCGGCTCTAACGTCGCCAAATTCCGTGCCCCGTCGCGATCGTTCAGCGCCTTTACGCTACGTTTTCCCGTCGTTTTCTTCGTAACAATACGGTCCCCCTCAAAAAACACCTCCACATTGCCCGCTTCTTCCCCCAGTTCCCCAATCACCAGCTCAATACGCGGCTGATTATTAACCGATGCTCCCAACGTCAAATCCACCGGCTCCACCATGGGGTAAGGCTGCCCCTTAGAAATAATGGGATGCCAATCGTGGCGGTTATCTCGCCGGTTCCAGTAGCGCACCCCGTAGCCGTGGTACAGAAAATCCTTTACCGTCACCCCCTGAGCCACTTGCAATGCACCGTGGGCGATCGCCTCTAGGGGCTTACTTTTAAGGATTTTTTCCTCAGGAAAATACTCCGTCAACCACCGCTGCACCGCCGGCACCTTGCTGGTGCCCCCCACTAGCATCACCCCCTCGATGTCCCCTAAGGCAACCCCCTCTCGCCGCCCCTGCTGCAATACCTGCTCCAAAAGTTCACTGAGCTGATCAAAAAAGCCGTGGCTCTCTAAGATTTCGCCGAAAGCCTTTCGGTTTAAAGATAGCTCCACCGAATCCAGCGTTTCGTCATCAAAAAACACTTCGCTGGCGCTGTTATTTTTTGACAGCTTTAGCTTCATCCTTTCTATCAGCCGAGTCATTAAAGGTGACGCTTCAATGCCCTGTTTCTCCTTGAAGAAGTCCATCAACCAATTATCAATATCTGTCCCCCCCAAATTAATGCCCGCCTTAGCTAACACCTGAGCTGTTTGGGCTACCTGGGCACTTTGGCTGAAGTCAGTTTCCCCCCAGCGCATCAAAAATCCCAACGGACGCCCCGTTCCCTGGGAAGCCATTTTGTTGATTTTCACCAGGGAAATATCCAGCGTTCCACCGCCAAAGTCCACCACCAGCACCACTTCGCGGCTTTCCGATTCATAGGCTAACGCCGCCGCCGTCGGTTCATCTAACAACCGCACCCGCTCCACCTGCCCCAAAGCCGTGGAGGCGATCGCCTGACTTAGCCAACTGCGATACACCTCAAAGCTATCCACCGGCACCGTCAAAATCAGCTCCGATCCCGACTCTCCATCGAGCCATCCCGCCGACTGCATCTGCCGGGCAATCGCCGTCAAGAACCACTCCCCCACCTGTTCAAAGCTGACCGTATGACCGTCCAGCTCCGGCAAAAAACCCTGAATTTCCGTACCAATGCCCCGTTTAAAGCCGCGAAAAAATCGAGAGTCCGCTAGCCCATCCAAACCGCGATCGCGCACCGACTGCCCCGCCGCAATTTTCTCCGCCGAAGCACTTTCCACATAAAGCAAACTGGGGATCACCGCCGGATTATCCACCTGCTGCATCGACAGCCCCGGTAGAATCAACGTCTCTGGTTTCTGCGTCCCCGGATTCCAGCGGGCAACAACGGTATTACTGGTCCCGAAATCAATGGAAATGGTCATAGTTTCGTATCGTAGGAGCGATCGTAATTTCGACTACAAGGGTTTTGTTGCCGACGACGTGAGCCAAGATTGAAACGGGTGGAAATAATGGTAGCAGCAGATCTTAAGAAAAATCACTGATTTCTGCGCTTTATATTATTACTTTAATTTTTTTGTCTCATTTTTGCGGGGAATTTTCCAAGGCATCTGATGAAATAAGCTCCGCGGCGCAGGTGCTGATGCATCAAGCAAGGCAGACAAAGAAAGGCCTATGAAGGAATTGCCCGCAAGAGCACCCGCGAAAGCGACCATAAAAAACGGCAGGAAAATTTTCATTTCCTACCGACAAGAACACAGCAATTGTGAAAACAAGCACGCAAACACAAGGCATTACCCTTGCACTGCTCGTTGTGGACGGTCTTAACCGTAAAAGGTTTAAGCCCTAAATCAGCTTCACGGCGCGAAGGGTAAACATGGTGGCAGCGGCGAAAACCACCATGCCACCAAGGAATGCGAAGTAAGTAATAACGCCAGGTACGGTCATGTTGCAGCTCCTTTAGCACTATGCCGAGTGTATCTTTTCCTTTTGGAAGGGCGGGGGAAACTACAAGGTCCGTTACACGGCGTGGGCTCGGGATAAAATACGGCTTTGAAGGATCCCCTAAGCCCCCAGGAGCCCGTTTATGAGTGTTGTGATTCCCGTTAAGCTGCCCCATACGGACTATGAGGTGACCATTGGGGCGGGGATGTTGGATCGGTTGGGGGCGCTGATGGGCGATCGCGCTGGGATTTCCAATAAAAAAGTGCTGCTGGTGTCCAACCCGATTATTTTTGACCACTATGGGGAGCGGGCGATCGCCTCTATGACAGCGGCGGGCTATGACGTGGAAACGTGCATTTTGCCGGCGGGGGAGCAGCATAAGCATTTGGGATCGATTCAGCAGGTTTATGACGAGGCGATCGCCCATCGGCTGGAACGAAAATCCACCATGGTGGCCCTGGGGGGCGGCGTTATTGGGGATATGACCGGTTTCGCGGCGGCCACGTGGCTGCGGGGGATTTCCTTTGTGCAGGTGCCCACGTCGCTGCTAGCCATGGTGGATGCGTCCATTGGAGGAAAAACGGGGGTCAACCATCCCCAGGGCAAGAATTTGATTGGAGCGTTTTATCAGCCGAAGCTGGTGCTGATCGACCCGGAGGTGTTGGAAACCCTGCCGGTGCGAGAGCTGCGGGCGGGTATGGCAGAGGTGATTAAATACGGCGTGATTTGGGATCCGGAGTTGTTCGAGATGCTGGAGCGGGCAGAGCGGCTGGATGAGTTTGAAGCGGTGCGTCCCCTGTTGACGGAGATTTTGCGCCGGTCCTGTCAGGCAAAGGTGGAGGTGGTGAGCCAGGACGAGAAAGAGTCGGGGATTCGGGCAATTCTAAATTACGGACATACGATCGCCCACGCGGTGGAAAGTTTGACGGGCTATGGAAAGGTGAACCACGGGGAAGCGGTGGGAATCGGCATGGTGGCGGCGGGGGCGATCGCTCGGGAATTGGACTGGTGGGATGGGGCCAATTGTCCCCGTCAAGATGACATTATTGCCAAAACACAACTGCCCACAAAGCTGCCCAGCAAGCTAACGGACTTAGACAAGATCATTGACGTCCTAAGCCTGGATAAAAAGGTAGAAGACGGTAAGGTGCGATTTATTCTTCCCCAAGAAATTGGCAAGGTGGAAATCACCAGTGACGTGCCCAAGTCGGCGCTAAGAACGGTCTTACAAGAGATGACTAATTAGTCGTAAATTCTGGTCTGCATTATCACTTAATCCGGTATGCGATCTAGCTCCAGAGAGTCCAAGAAATGCAAGAAGTTATCTCCAATTAAGGAAATGTTGGAATAGGTGCACTCTTCTTCTTCCATGGGCTCTTCTTCTAGTTCATGGTCCCAGTAGTAGACCTTCCCGCAGTCTTTTCCCAACGCCGATATGCAGATTATGTTGCCGCCGCCATCCGCCGCAATCGGAATTAAATTTCTGGGCATTCGATCCAGAAAGCACCTGTAATTCCAAAACAAGTTGTAAGCGTGTCCACCCCCATCGTGTTTGGGAATATAGAAGAAAATTTCGCACCTACCATGATCTGCCAAGTCGCTAGAAGGAGTATGAATGCATTTGAAGATGACGTCATGGTCTCCCCCTCCAAGGTATCCTCCACCATACTCAAGGAGAAAATCTCTACATTCCTGTGGAAGTGACATGCCAATCTCGCGCTCAAAATTAATAAGCACAGTTTCAGCTTCTTCTCTAGTTGGCAGAAGGTCATCCCGAATTAAATTTTCGATTTTTACATAACCAAGTCGTGAAATTTGCTGGCTAAAGCCTTCCATCTTTTTTCTCACCTGTCCTAATCGCCCTGATTTAGCCTACTTAAGCTTGCAAACTTTGCAGCAGAGAATAAGCGGCCTTCTGTTTTGCCAGTTTCTTAGTGCGCCCTTGTCCTTTTGCGATCACCCCCTCAAGTCCCAAAATACAAATAAATTCCCCATTGTCCGCCTGGCTAAATTGTTCCGTTGGCAAGGGCAACTCCCGTCGCTGACAGTAAGTATTTAGCTCACCGATAAAGTTTTTATTGATTGCAATTAGCGGCGATTTCTGGGGGAAATCCTGGGGCGGTTTTGGATTTTTAGTCACGTCCGGCGGCGTGGCATCGAGGGCGGGAGCCTGGGTAATGGGAATTAACGCGCTGTTGATATGGGCGCTCCACCAGGCGATCGCCGCTTGGGCCCGCGCCTGTTTTTTCAACCGATGTCCGGCAGGTTTATCCACGGTTAATTCTTCTTCGGCGTTATTTACCACCGCCCGCGCCACCCAATAGTGAGCCTGACCGGTGATTTCAAAATTTACCGACCAGCCTTTTTGGGATTTCAAAATATCTAAGGTAGAAATGGCTAGCTCGGGGGACTGAATCAGACAATTGCACACCCCTTGGGCGATCGCCCCTTCCTGCTCCAGCACCACCTCCGACAACAACAGCGCCGCCCACTCCGCCACCCCCAATCGCCCCAGCCGCGCCAGGGTTTCATCGCGCACCGCCTCAAAATCCCCCTCTTTCAGGGCAAAGTGCAGCAGCTTGATAAACTCGTCATCGTCCAGGGATCGCACCCGATCCCCATTAGCCAACTGACGGCGATATAGCCCGTGGCGCTGGCGGCGATGCACATCGTCAATTTCCTCCTTTTCCTCCTCCAAAGTGCTGTTGATATGGTGCGCGATCGCCCCCAACTCCTCCACGGTGTACGGCGGCGGTTGATTACGGGCGATTGTGTGCAGCACCCGATGGTTAACAAAATCCGCCAGCCGCCGCAGGGGAGACGTGCTGTGGCAGTAAGCTGACTCGGCCAGGGCAAAATGACCGTCTGCCGTTGCCCCATACTGCGCCTTATTCAAGTCGTGGGATAGCTCGTTGCGCAAAGCCTCCGCTTCCTCGGAAGTGCCGCCCAGCAACGTTTCCACCAGCGACGCCGTGGATCCGTCCCACTGGCGCGCCCCATGATTGCGAAATAACGCCGGGTAGCCTGAATCTCGCAAAATATTCGCCACCGTCACGTTAGCCAAAATTGCCAGCTCGGCGATTAACATCTGCGATCGCAACGGCTGGGGGGTGGCTCGCCCCTCTTCGTCGTAATACACGCCCCCCACCACCATGGCTCCGATGGCCCCCTGAGCCTGCCGCCGTGCCGATAGCTTTTTCGCCCAAATTTGCCCATAGGACAACTGGGCAAACAGCTCATCATTAGGGCGATTTAGCACCTGATCCGCCTCGCCATAACTGAGCCGCCGCACATTTAAAAACCGCACAAACCGCCAACGCACTTCCCCCACCGCCGCTGACGAATCTAGGGCGATCGCCAACTCCAGCGCCGGACACTCCTGCCCCGGTAACAGGGACAAACTGCCGTGGGACAGCTCCGGAGGCAACATCGGCTCCACCCCCCAGGGAAAATAGCGCGACGTGACCCGCGATCGCACCATTTGATCCAGCACCGAATCCTGGGCAATTGCCGCCGTAGGATCCGCCACATACACGTAAACCACCGCGCCATTGTCCTGGGGCACCACCCAAAAGGCATCATCCAAATCCATCGACGTTTCCCCGTCGACAGTGATCCCCCGCGCCGCCGGTCGCTGGCTCAGCAACGCCGTCGTATCCAGCGATCGCGCCGCCAAAATCTCCTCCACCGAAAACCGATTAGTCATGGGGCACATCCAATCCCGAATATTTCCCAAAAGAACCCTGATACTTTTGGTGAAAACTACTATAATTACCAAACTACAAAGAAACTTGGTTTAAGGGTATCTTTTTAGCCGCCCTCCCATCACCCCCTTCCCATCTTCTAATCCCTTATCTGCCCTTTGCGGTAACTGCCACACGTGTTTGCCACTGCCCTTCCCCGAACCGCTGACCCCAACGCCCTCCCCCGCGACCTGTTTGGGGCGATCGCCGACCTAAAGCGGGATATGAACGCCGTCATTTTGGCCCACTATTACCAAGAAGCGGACATTCAAGACCTCGCGGACTATCTCGGCGATTCCCTAGGGCTATCCCAGCAAGCGGCCCAAACGGACGCCGACGTGATTTTGTTCGCCGGGGTGCACTTTATGGCGGAAACGGCCAAAATCCTTAACCCCCACAAACAGGTCCTTTTGCCCGATATTGACGCCGGCTGCTCCCTCGCCGACAGCTGCCCCGCCGAAGGTTTCGCCGCCTTCAAAGCCCAACATCCCAACGCCTTGGTGGTGTCCTACATCAACTGCACCGCCGAAATCAAAGCCCTCAGCGATGTGATTTGCACCAGCTCCAACGCCGTTTCCATTGTTAATCAGCTTCCCAGCGATCGCCCCATCATCTTTGCCCCCGACCGCAACCTGGGACGCTACGTGGCGGACCAAACCGGACGCGATCTAATTCTGTGGGACGGTAGCTGTATGGTGCACGAAATTTTCTCCGAGAAAAAGCTAGTACAGCTGAAGGTGCAGCATCCCCAAGCCACCGTTCTTGCTCACCCGGAATGTGAGCCGCCGGTGTTGCGCCACGCCGACTATATTGGCTCCACCACTGCGTTGCTAAAGCACGCCAAGGGGAG
Organism: uncultured cyanobacterium; assembly: GCA_937883785.1. Lineage (GTDB taxonomy): Bacteria > Cyanobacteriota > Cyanobacteriia > CACIAM-69d > CACIAM-69d > CALGDE01. Next base: position 58,537 of record CALGDE010000142.1, on the reverse strand, counting down.
CGATCGCGACACCTTTATCGTAGCCACCGAGCCAGGCATTATTCACCAAATGCAAAAGGCTGCCCCAGAAAAACGCTACATTCCCGCGCCGCCCACCACCAACTGCGCCTGCAACGAATGCCCCCACATGCGCCTTAATACCGTAGAAAAAATTTATCTCGCCCTTAAAAACCGCACCCCCGAGGTCACGTTGCCGCCTGACACTTGCCAGGCGGCCCTTAAACCAATTCAACGCATGTTAGAGATGAGTTAGTGATATAAAGCAGCCCTAAAAAACATCCCTAGGAGCGCAACATTTGATAGGTCAAGCGCACAAATAAATCGTCCACTTGGTCGCCGGTTTTTGCGGACGTAAAATAGCGTTTCACCACCTGGCTATGGTCATCAACTGCTTTTAAGGATGACGTATCAATGGGCAGTCCTTCATTTAATAAGTCAGCCTTATTTAATGCCACCATCACCTTACTTTTAGGGTTAATGGTGCAGAACTGATCCAAATGTTCCTCCAGCGATCGCAATGTGCCCGGACGGCTAATGTCAGCCACTAAAATCGCCCCGCGCGCCCCTTGGAGGTAGCTAGGCACAATGGCTTTAAACTTATTTCGCCCCTCTAAATCCCAAATTAGAAGCTGTACTTCTGAAGTGGCAATATCCGGCAGTGACGGATCCAACTCCACCAGTTTCCGCGAAATTTTTACCCCCACCGTTGACAAATACCGATCATCAAACTGGCGGTCTACAAATCGACGAATAAGGCTAGTTTTGCCTACCCCAAAATCCCCAACTAAGCAAATTTTCTTTGATACTTTAGCCATACTTATCGATATACCATCGCTTTTCCTTGGTAGAAACACCCAAAAATATACAGTGCACAAGGGGGTACTGGAATCCCGTCTAAGGTAGAAAGGATTCTACTGAATAAATTGTCGCTTCCTTTGGGAAAATCACAATATTTCAAAAAGATTCGATTCATTTTCCACACCATTACATCGTTCCCGTAGATCCAGTGGAAGGAGCTTACTCCAAGGCTGGTTTACGGCGATCGCCATCCACACCATTGCCGCACAGATCACAAAGCTCAATCACTTTCGTTTGTAATGTTTCCAAAGGGTGTCCCCCTCGCTTCAGGATGAATTCTAAATCCAAAAGAACGCCCACGGCAGCTTCTAGGGTTGGCAGGGAAAGGGGCTGCACCTCGCGCTTGAAATAAAAAATTCGCTTGGGGTTGCTTACGTCGGCGGCTCTGGCGATCGCTCGGTCATCTCGCTCCCCCTGCACCAGAAGCGCCTTAATCCAAAGCCAGGTGCGAAACTTCCCCACCACCGTCGCCACGATGGGAATGGGCGCTTCGTTGCGGGCGATCAAGTCCCCCACAATACCCAGAGCTTCGGCGGTTTTTCCTTGGCGAATGGAATCAGCGAGGGCAATGCTGGTTTGGGTGGAGGTGGCGACGAGAGCATTTACGGTGGCGGCGGGAATAGGCGCGTTGGGAGAGGCAGCGGTAAATAGCTTTAGTTTTTCCAGCTCGTTATAAAGCTGGCGGGTTTGGTTGCCCACGGCTAAGGCTAGGGCTTCGGCGGCGTCTGGCGCTAGCTTAATGCCCAGTTCTCCGGCGGCGTCCTGGGCAGTTTTCACCAGGGCGTCCGTTTTCCAAAAGGGCACCGGGGAAAATTCGCGGATTTTGGCGTGCTTTTGCAGCAGCTTGGTGGATTTTAGGCGACCGTCGAGCTTGTTTTTGGCGGTGAGCAGCAGCACGGTGCTGTCAGGAATTTTCGGCAGGGTTTGATCCAGGGTCTCCAGGGTGCCTTGGGCACAGCGCTGCCCCAAGGTGGTATCCACCAGCCACACCAGCCGCCGCCCACTGCCGAAGGGGGGCGTCATGGCTTGGGCTAACGCTTGTCCCACTGGATCGTCAGCGGCGGCAGTAATTTTATCGAAGTTAAAGCTTGCCCAGGCGTCGTCCAGGGTCTGAGATTGTAGTGTGGCGATCGCCCGCCCCATGGCAAAATCATCCGCTCCCCAAAAGAAATAAATTGCCATAGGCCCATTTGTAACCCCTAATTTCCTAACCCCTAATTTCCCAACTCCTAAGTTCCCAACCCTTTACCGCTACCCACCAGATAAAGCAGCGCCATACGCACAGCAATACCGCTGGTTACCTGACAGGACACCAGGCTTAAATCCGGGTCATCCATAATATCTGAGTCCAGTTCTACGCCGCGGTTGGTGGGTCCCGGATGCAGAATTTTAACGCTCGGTTGGCATAGCTTGAGGCGATCACGAGTAATGCCAAACTGACGATGATATTCCCGCAAACTGGGCAACAAAAACTGTCCCATACGCTCCTTTTGCAGCCGCAGGGTCATCACAAAATCCGCATCGACCAAGGCATCGTCCAAAGTCCAGTGGATGGGAATGGGGCGATTATTCCCTAAAAATCCCCCAAAATCCTGAGGCACCAACGTGGGCGGTCCCGCCAAATGCACCTCAGCACCGCTCGCCACCAAGCTCCATAAATTTGACCGCGCCACCCGAGAGTGCAAAACGTCCCCCACAATGGCAATTTTTTTGCCCCGCAAATTATCCGTCCTGGGACGATCTCGATCCACCACGGAACACAGGGTGTATAAATCTAGCAGCGCCTGGGAGGGGTGAGCATGCTGACCATCTCCAGCATTCAGAACACAGACGCCCGTATTTAGCCGGTCCATTTCTGCGGCGATCGCCTGGGGCACCCCCGTTTGCTTATGGCGAATCACCATAATATTGGTGCCCATCGCCAAATAGGTTTTCGCCGTATCCAGAATGGTTTCCCCTTTAGTAAGGGACGAGGTGCCCGGGGAAAAATTCAGCACATCCGCCGACAGGCGCTTAGCCGCCAGCTCAAAGCTGCTGCGGGTGCGGGTAGACGGTTCAAAAAATAAGTGGGTCACTAGCTGTCCTTGGAGGGCAGGCACTTTCTTTGTGCGCCGGGATAGCACTTCTTGAAAGCTGGTGGCCGTTTGCAACACCGTATCGAAGTCTTGAACCGAAAAGTGGTCCAGGGACAAAATATGGCGATGGGACCACCCGCCGGATTCTGTCGTTGAAGCACCGTCTAACGCCACAGACTCTCCCACACTGCCTCCTTCCAACATCGCCAAGGGCAAACACAGCCACAAAAAATCGCTGCTGTTCCATTAAAGCCTGTCCAGATTCCGGGTTCCCACCACCCTTTTCTGAACCATGAATTAAAGGCAGTTTCCGAAAAATGCCGTAATTAATCGTTAGGGATTTGATAAATGAACCAAGGCAAAAGGCAACCCAGCCCCCTAACCCAATTGGGAGTCTTACTTGCAGGATTCACCGGAGTTGGTCTTCTAAGCGGGTGCCAAAGCCCAGAGAATCTTGACACTTCCGCCAGCGCTAATTTAAAGCCCACTGCCAGTCGAATCATCCAAGCAGTGATTGCTCCTTTCCAGGTGCCCATCGGCGCACCCACTTCCCCACCTTTGCCCTCCGTGGCTCAAACAACAACAGCCCAAAAGACAGAAAATCAAAACATCGTGGTCCCCAGTAAAGTCCCCACCAGTCCCCTCGGGTCCGATGGGAGTGACACTATAACTGACGACACTTGGCAGCTCACCATGTATCTTCCCGACAAGCAGTGCGATCGCCTGGTACCAAAAACCGTCCCCGTACAGGGAGATCGTCCTCTGGATGTGGCAGTCGGTCGAGTGCTGGTGGAAGTAGCCAGCGATAACCTTGATTTGCGGGGATATCAACTTCAGGTCAATACACGCACCCGTACCGCAGCGATCGCCCTACGCCTACGCCCTGGCGCGTCACGAAAATTTGCCGCCCTATCCAGTTGCGAACAACTCACCCTATTCGGTAGCATCCGCGCCACCTTAACCCAGAACCCTCAATGGCCGATTGACCACGTCACTTTTATCGACGGCGCCAACCAAATTCGCCTTTGAGGGAACTCTAAACAGACTAAAGGGCGCGTCAAAACGCACCCCTTAGCTCTTTCAAGAATCTGAGCACTAACATTCAGTGGGGAAAAACTGCCCCCAAGAACCGCAAACAGCTTTTAGCTAGCTACTCGAGAAGTTGGACGGCGACGGCGACGACGCTTAGCCCCAGGCGATTCGGCATTCTCCGTATTGCCAGCACTAGCAGACGTGGTCGAAGGCTTAGCAGTGGGCTTGCCAACGGGAACCTTAGTGGCACTAGGCTTAGTCACTGGCTTCGGCGCACCATTGCGCAGCACCGGTGATGAAGCACTATCCGAACGACTGCTGGCACGGCTAGGGGTAGTCACCTTGGACGGCGTCACCTTGGACGGCGTCACCTTGGACGGCGTCACCTTGGACGGCGCTTTACGCCCTGACTTGCGAGGCTTCGGCGCGCCCACCGTACGGGGCGATCGCTCAGGAGCTTCTCCCACATCATCTACACCCACCGTTTGCAACAGCAAAATCAATTTCGGATCGCCACGGAACTGGCGGCGCATCAAGCGAGTGATCTCCCGCTCCATATCCGTCTTCAAACCCACCCAATCCGTTTCGCGCGATCCATCGCCATTGCGGCGAATATAGCGATCAAACTGATTTTCCAGGAAGTAGTGAATGGAATCCTTTACATCTGCCTGAAGGCGCGAGGAATCCAAATTGCTTACAACACCGGACAGGTGAACTGCCGGAAGGCTGGCTAAACTGCCATCTTTTTCTACGGTCACCGCCGCCGTCAAAATTCCGTCATTGGCAAGCTGCTGACGCTCTTTCAAAGCGCTATCACTCACTACCCCTGAGCGGGAAGCATCCACCAGCTCAATGCCGGACGGAGCCTTATCCACCACCTGCATCGAATCCGGCGTCAGCTCAATCACATCGCCGTTGTCAATGATGATGATATTTTCTTCCTCCACCCCAACGCTTTGGGCAGTTTTAGAATGCTTAACCAACATCCGGTGCTCGCCGTGCACCGGCAGGAAGAATTTCGGGCGCGTCAGCCCCAACATAATCTTCTGGTCTTCCTGATAGCCATGCCCCGACACGTGAATGCCGTGCTGCTTACCATAAACCACCTTTGCCCCCAACATCATCAGTCGGTCAATGGTGTTCACCACCGAAATCGTATTGCCGGGAATTGGGTTCGCGGAGAAGACCACCGTATCTCCTTCGCGGATTTTGATATTACGGTGCTCACCGCGGGAAATTCGCGTCAAGGCTGCCATAGGCTCCCCTTGGGAACCGGTGGTTAGAATCAAAATTTTGTCGTCGGGGTAGTTCCCCATCTCATGCATGGGAATAAACAGGTCGTCGCGACAGCGCACGTAGCCCAATTCCCGAGCGTGGGCGATAACGTTCAACATGGAACGTCCCACCACAGCCACGCGCCGCCCCAATTTTTGAGCCGCGCCCAAAATCATATTCACCCGGTGCACCGACGATGCAAAAGTAGTCACCATCAAGCGCCCCTCTGCCTGGGAGAAAATCCGCTCTAAGTTGGGATAGACGGACTTTTCCGAAGGGCAAAAACCGGGAACTTCCGAGTTAGTGGAGTCACTGATTAGACACAAAACCCCTTTCTCACCATGTTCCGCCAACTTCTGGAAATCGAAATGTTCTCCATCTACCGGAGTATGGTCCACCTTAAAGTCTCCCGTATGGATCACCGTTCCCACCGGGGTATGGAGAGCCACCGAAAAGCTGTCAGCCATGGAGTGGGTGTTGCGGATATATTCCACAAAGAACTTGGTGCCTAGCTGAACAATTTCCCGTGGGCGCACCGTTCGCAGCTCTGTGCGATCGCCCACCCCAGCCTCTTCCAATTTGTCTGACAACAGAGCCATAGCCAGGCGAGGTCCATAGATCACCGGAATATCAAACTGCTTTAGGTGAAAAGCAATGCCGCCAATATGGTCTTCATGCCCGTGGGTAACGATCATGCCCTGAATCTTGTGGGCATTTTCCCGCAGGTAGGTCATATCCGGCAGCACAATATTTACCCCGTGCATACCGTCCGTGGGGAACGCTAAGCCAGCGTCCAACAGAACAATCTCGTCATCAATCTCGAAAATGCAAGTATTCTTTCCAATCTCATGAAGACCGCCCAAAGGCAAGATCCGCATACGGGGGGTGGAGTTCTCTTTACTACGGTTACCGGTCATTTTCTCTCTACTTTTCTCAATTCTCTAAACAATCACAACGTTCAAACGAAACTTGACAATCCCTGCGACCCAACAAAACTTCAACTTTAGACACGCACCTGCCCTAACAGGCATATGACGTAAAGCCACTCAGCCTTCTGTATTCCGGGAAAAACCCTTGTCCATCCTCTTTCCTAGCGATTCGTGGAGAGTGGAATTTCTTTTCACTACCGAGGAAAAGCCCACACATTCCCTGAAAGCGCCGGCGAAACCTTCGAAACAAGTTTCCCCATCACTGTGGCTTAACATCCGCCATTGCCTAAGCCACCCTCATTCACACCCGTTGCCAAGCCTCCCACTGTGGAAATCTGGAATACCACTGCCCACAGGAAGTAGCGGCGTGCTCTTTGTTCTACACAGGTTTAAATATGCTCTCAAACTTAAAAACTCTCTAGAAAAACGTCATTAGGTAAAAGTCGAAAACTGAACGTAGAAGCCAGACGTTATCAAGAGCGCCCGCTCCCCAACCAGGAAATCTTTTAAAGCTGTTTTTGCCTAACCGATTTATGGTCAGCTAGCTAATGGTGACCGCCCAATCAATGTGCTGGTGCGGAATCCTTTCCTCGCTAGTCGCTAATTGCTTTGCGCTCACTTCGCTCAGGTTTGCCACATTGTTGCGCCTTCTGCCTAATCCTGCAGCAGCACTCGAATTGCACGCCTTTTTCTTAAAGACTTAAACCTTGAACGCCAAACGCTTTTACCTGTATTAACAGATTTTACAACTTTTGTCTTTCATCGTCACTTGCTTCGCCAGTGTAACCCTAGTTGGGTTCCAAGGCGTCTAAAGTTTCCCGTACCTTTTCGCGGATCGGTTCTGGGCAGGAAGTTAGGGGCAGCCGGGAGGGGCCGACGCTCCAGCCTTTAAGCTCCAGCGCCGCTTTTACGGGAATAGGGTTTGTGGTTAAAAACAGGACTTTGAAGAGGGGCAGTAGTCGCTGGTGAATGGCGATCGCCTCCTGAGATTTTCCCTGTTCAAACGCCTGAATCATGGCTTGTAGGGCATCCCCCACCAAATGACTGGCCACGCTGATAACCCCTTTTGCCCCCACTGATAGCATAGGCAATGTCAAAGAATCGTCGCCAGAGTAGATGTCAAAATCAGGGGGAGTTAACCGGCGCATTTGGCTCACCTGGTCCAGGCTGCCGCTAGCGGCTTTGACCCCCACAATATTGGGCACTTCCGCTAGGGCAGCCACTGTTTCTGGGGTCATATTTTGCCCCGTGCGCCCAGGGATGTTGTAAAGAATGATCGGCAAGTCCGAGACAGAAGCGGCGATCGCCCGGAAATGGGCCAGTAATCCTTCTTGGGGCGGCTTATTGTAATAAGGCACCACCTGGAGAGTGCCATCTAGTCCCAGCTCGGCAGCGTGTTGGGTGGCAGTGATCGCCTCACGGGTGGAGTTAGATCCCGTTCCAGCAATCACTTTGCCGCGGCTCCCCACCGTTTGCTTCACCACCTTAAACAGCTCAAACTCCTCCTCCCAGGTCAGGGTCGGCGACTCTCCTGTGGTGCCACACACCAAGACCGTATCGGTGCCGTGGGTAACTAAATAATCTGCCAGCTTCTCCACCACGTCGTAGGCAACGGCTCCGCTGTCAGAAAAAGGCGTAATCATCGCCGTCATTACCCGTCCAAAGTCAATCACCCGCTAGAGTCCTCAATTCACGAATTTACAGATCGCACTAGTGTGGTCTGCGTCAATCTCATCCTTTACGCCCGACCGTTACTTGCCCTTCGAGCTTACCCTTCACCGTTAATACTCGCCTAAAAAATTAGTGGGGCTGGTTAGGGGCTGTAACCATATGAATCTCAAGGACTTTTGGTTATGAGGATTTTAGTCCTTGATGTTTTTTGCCGCGAAAGGGCGTGTAATCACCGCTTCATAGCGCTTCTGGTTGTCTCCTCACCTTCGGTTTTCTGGCGCTTACGTGGATGACACACCCAAAAATCCTGCTTGATTATTTTCCTGGTCACCTTCAACAGTCCACCGCGACTCACAGTCCCTAGAAAGCCCATCCAAAGCCAGAATTTGTAAACGCTGGGTTTCGGATTAGGGGCAGTAGTGTTGAATGATGAGTGAATTAACCTGGATTTTGCGCATTAATGTGTTGCCCCCTCGGTATATCTAGCGAGACGCAAGTCTAATTGGGGGGACTGATGCGCTAGCCTTTATGAACTAACTATTAATTTTTTACTGCGCCAGCCTATTTGGCTGGTAAAAGCATCGCAGGCAGATTTTTACAGGAGTCGTTTGTGACCGTTTCTCCCCCATCCCAACCCGTTAGCAAGGCGGATTGGTCCCACCGGCTTCGAGGCTGGCTGGGGGGAAATGGGCTGTCGGTGCAGTTGCGAGTTCACGGCTATTGCTTACATATCGTTTTCGAGGGACGTCCTTGTCCATCGTGGAAGCAGGCGATCGCCCGCGTGCGACAGGTGGCGCTGGATCACCCTGAGTGGGTAGCCACCCTAAACGGCAACAGCGGCAAGGTGACTTATCTGTTGCTTTATGGGCGATCGCTGGGGCAAAAGCTACCGCACTGGACCCGGCGGGTGTCCCTGAAGCGCCTGAATCAAATGGTGGAAGCGTTCAGCGCTGCCAATGCTGCCCACGGGCGAGGATCGGAGGCGTCTGATAGCAATGTTGAGGCAGGTGCAGCTCGCACTGGCGGTATTGGGCTTAGCGGTGCAGGGGTCGCCCCGTCTCAAGCCAATCAACGTGAAACCAAGACTTTAGATCAGGCACTAAATCAGGCAGAGTCAGAACAATTAAAAGGGCGGTTTGACACACCCGATGACAGTCCAGGGTCTGTGGCACCACCGGATTTACCCCCTAACCCGTCGGTTACCACGCTTTACGGCGGTTCAGACTACAGCGATTCAACGAATAATGACTTAAACCACGATTCTTTGGCGCCGTTAGCCTTTCCTGTGCCGTCGAAATCGCCCGACACTCCGTCAGAGGAACCAGGGCACAGCGCCCAAAGTTCGCGTCAGTGGGCAGAGTATATTGCCAACCAGCTTGCCAATGGCCTTGCTCAACATCTTGAAGCGGGCGTGGACGGAACCCCCCAGCGCGTTTCGGTGCAGCGGGTGGCGGCAAAAATTTTGCCCCCTGCCACTCCAAAGCGATCGCCCCTGGTGCCCCCCACAACAGGACAGCGGCGACTGTTGGTTAGCTGTCTATGCCGCCATGGGGAGCATCTAGGCGGAAACTCGAATTTTTCAGGTACGGACATCTCCAGCGCCAGTTTTATTAAGGCTTTGGAAACCACCGTTGCGCCGGCGGTGACCCGGATTATGCGGCAGTTGCCCCTTACGGGGTTTGACTACGGCTATGGGGTGATTAAGGCTGAACCGGGCACGGCGCTGGCGAAGTCCCTGCCCCAAGTTAGCGTTCGGGTAAATTTGCGATCGCCGACGGAGCAGCTTAAATCTTGGGCTCGGTGGGGCGACGTTGAGGCGCTGGTGCGGCTATTTAACCAGGCATTGAGAGATAGCTATCAGCCGGTGACGGCTCAGCAGCAGGAAAATACTCTCTATGTGTTCTGTCGGGAAAAATCCGGACAGGAAGCACCGCCCCTGGAGCAAAGCCGAGTGGTGGGGACGTTGGCCCCCATTGCCCAGGCGATCGCCCCCCAAGGGATCCATTCCCTGGTGATTTACGGCTACGCCCAAGAGCCAGAGACGGACCAGCAGGGGGAGGGATTCCCGAGCTCTTCCCAAGGGTCTTACCGACCGGCACCGCCTATTCCGGTGGATATTAGCCAAGAGGGCGACGAGGATACCCCTCTATGGATTGACTGGATTGACTTACCGGCAACCACTGACGCCAGCCGGGCGGAGTCCACCCTGGCTTTAGCGATGGGAGGGTATTTACCACCGTTGGCTCATCTGCTGGAGCGGTTGGTGAATCAGGATTTAGACCACTGGCTAGCCACAGGGGGACGATCTGTGGTGTGCGATCGCCACCATCGCCACCACGGCACTTTGCAGGTGGTGATTTACGGTCCCGATGTCCCCCCCAGCGATGAGGTGATGCCGGGGATTCTAAAAGCCCTCAAGCCCCTGCCAGGCATCAACCGGGTGGTGGTTTATGGACAAAGCGTTTACCAGTCCCACTGGGAGTCTGTTCACGCCGTAGGCAAGGTTTCTAAACAGCGCCGGACAGAATCGCGGGCGCTCCCGTCGCCCCTGGACAATCCCTTTGTGCCCTCCGATGCCCTAGTGCCCGTAGGGAATTCCGCTGGCGCTGAAACAGCCCAGGGCGGGAGCACGTTACTGCCCTTAGCGCCCCCCCGCTGGTCGCCTCCACGCTGGCGGGATATTCCCGAGATTTTGCGTAACGGGCTGATTCAGGCGGGATTGTGCGCGCCCATTGCCACAGAGGATCAGTCTGGGAAGAATAGCGGGGGCGATCGCGACGATGGACTGCTGGATATGCTGGTGGGCATGTCCCTACAACGGGTGGCTGCCGCCGGCATTTGTGGACTGTTAGCCGCCGCCGCCATGGATTTGGGGTTGGCTAAAGGGGGCTGGCTGGCGTCACGGTGGATGCCCGATGGTCCATCACAGGGTTTAGCGGGCGACCAAGCGGACGGGGACGTTACTTCCGCGGTCAGTGCCACCCAAGGAATCACCCCCTTGCCAGAGCTACCGTCCTTTAACAGCCCCCAGTTTGACCACCAGCTGGAACTCTATCGGCAGTTTGTGCTGGATCAGGGTCGGCCGGATGTGTTGGTGGTGGGCAGTTCCCGAGCCCTGCGAGGTTTTGACCCTGGCAAACTCAACCAGCTACGGGCACAAAATCAGCAGCAGCCCCTGAAAATTTTCAACCTAAGCGTCAACGGTGCCACCGCCAAAGTGATTTCCATGGTGCTGGTAGATTTATTGCCGCCGGGACATCTGCCACCGCTGGTAATTTGGGCCGACGGCGCCCGAGCGTTCAACAGCGGTCGCAGAGATGGCACCCACGGGGCGATCGCTCAGTCTCCCGGCTATCGCCTGGTGCTACAGGATCAATTTCCCCTGCCCGATTTAGGCGATCGCCCCCCAAGTGCCGCCAGCGCCACCTTAGGCGGCGTTCGAGCCCTCAAGGTGCCCACTCCGCCAGTACCCACTACCCGCGCAGGCAATGGCGCCAATAGAGCCCTCAATGGTGAGTCCCCTAGCCCCGATGAAGATGCCCACAGCAAAGCGCTGCCCCCCTTAGTCAGTAGTCGGGAAATATCGCCATTTTTCCAAACCACGGCGCTGGGGTATTGGCTACAAAAACTGCCTACGGAGGCGGATTTTGACGCCTGGTTCGAGGGCACCGTTGGGCAAGGCTCCAAAGCATTCCAGCAGCGTGCTCAACTGCGAAGCGCCGCCCAAACCCAGCTTCAAACCCTGCCTATTGTGGACCTATGGAGCCAGCCAGCGCCGCCCCCTGACATTAGCCCGGTCATGGATATGGTGGCCGCTGGGGCCCAGCGCCGCTTGGGCAATGCCCCGGCTATCACCAACGGCAAACAGGACGGCATTGTAGATGAAAGTGGATTTTTGCCCCTGTCGGTGGAGTTCGACCCGGCGACTTACTACGAGCGTCACCCCCGCGTCCCTGGGGCCTTTGACAATGACTACCGCCTGTTTTCCCTTCAGGGCGAGCAGTCCCAGGCGTTGAAAAAGGTGATTGGCCATTTGCAGCAACACCGCAGCGAGCTGGTCTTTGTCAACGTACCCTTAACAACCCAGTACTTAGACCCGGTGCGATCGCTGTGGGAAACAAAATTTAGTCGGTTTATGCGGGCGCAAGATTTAACCTACTTGGACTTTGCCACCCTGTGGCCTAACCAAGTGACCTATTTTTCTGACCCCAGCCACCTCAACCGATCAGGGGCGCGGGCGCTGATTCGGGCGATCGCCAAAGCCTCCAACGTCCCCTGGCCCCAGCCCTCATCGAGCTCGTAAACACTTCGTCTGTCAACGCCCCGCAATGCCCCCCCACGGTGACCTACATCAGTAATTTCCGATGAAACAGCCTGTGAGGTCAGGGGCGTTGAGAAACCTTAAAACCCCTGAGAAGAGCGTACGTAGGTAGTATTTACGAATTTTCGCCCACCGGCAATGTTAAAAGCTGGCAACGTCTACACAAGGATTTACGCCAGTTCGATGAAAAAAAGTGCATTATTGTATTGCATCTTCCGTGTGAAGGAGAGGTTGTGCCAACACTTGCTTTTAAGTGCTTTTTAGCCGAAGCGTAAACAGTGGGGATCACCATCTTTTACTTTGCGCATTTTTAAAGGCGATTTCAAAAAGACGATATTTAGGACAAGCTCTGTAGAAACTTTTCCTGGATAAATTTTTCCTGGATGATTTTTTGCTTGCTAAAAAGGTGAAGGGTGCTCACTGTGAACTCCCATCATGGTTTTGAGAAGTGTTACCCAAATAATTTCACTTGCTCTCGCCGCAAAGTTCACGTTTCCTAAATTTACTTTTTAGGGGAAGCACGATGAGCTGTACTGCCACAGCACCAGGCTTTTGGAGTTGATCAAGGATTTGCCTTAGGCAGCCTTACAAATCTTCTAATCCAATTCCTGCATACCTTACCTATCTGCATCAACAATATTTGCCGATGCTCAGTCAGTTTCAAACATAATTTTAAGTTGCGTTTGGTCGACCGGTCTCTATTTGCCAGGGGCTAGTGGTTGATAACAGTACATGACGAACTCCAGCACTGGTGGTTTTCTAGCATCCCTAACCCAACCGGATCGGGTAGGGCTCCTAACCCAGCGGGTAAAGAACTTACCCGTTGCTGAATTCGTTTGCCTGTTGGACTTTATCACCGCGGAGTTTCAACAGTCTCTCCAGGCATTTGACCTGGTCAACAATGCCGCCCTAGAGCAAATCCTAGAGCAAATCCTGGATGCTCTCACCTTTAAAGTGGGTCAAGTTCTGCACGCGGAACACACTACGATTTTTTTGGTGGATCCAGATAAGCAGCAGCTTTGGAGCAAGCTCCCCACCGAAGCCAACAAAAATCCCCACGGTCATGCCGCTGCCAATGGGTTTCCTGGCAATTTCACTAATGGCGATACCGCCCCAAGTGGTGCGTCCTCAAATCGGGAAGCGACAGCATCCAACAATGGCAAAGTGCCGTCTCCTCCCCCAATTCAGGCATCAATTCAGGAATTGCGATCGCCCCTCGACTTGGGAATTACGGGGCAAGCGGCCACCACCGGCACCGTCCAAAACATCAACAACGCCACCGAACATCCCCAGTTCGCCCCCTCTGTAGATGCTTTGGGGGGGCTAGACGCTCAAAATTTGCTGTGTATGCCCGTGCGTAGCAGCAGCGGCAAAGTGGTGGCGGTGGTGCAGCTACTGAATAAGGTGGATGACAGCAAGGGGGACAAAGACGCGGGCGAAGGTGGTTTTGGCAAAGAGGGTGTTGGCGAAGGCAAGGGCAGAAAAGAGGGTATTGAGCAAGGGACTACCAACAGTCAGCACCACGGCAATGGAGTCCATTCCCCATCTAGCCAGAACAACAGAGGTATTCCATTTACCACTGCCGATGAAAAGCGTTTCCAGGAGTTTGCCGCCTCCATTGGCATTATTTTGGAGAGCTGCCAGTCTTTCCATGCCGTTGCCCGTAACCAACGGGGAGTGGCGGCACTGCTGAAGGCGATGACCTGTTTGTCCCAAACCTTAGACCTGAACGGCACCCTACAGGTTGTAATGAAGGAGGCGCGGGATTTAATTCAGGCGGAGCACAGCAACTTTTTTCTCTTTGATGAGTCGGGCGATCGCCTCCTCCAGGGACAAACCGCAGAGGGTGCCACCGCAAACGCCACCGGCAGTCGCCTCGCCCAGAAAGCAATTTCGCGAGATCGCGGTTTGGTGGGCTATGTGGCTCGCACCGGTGAAACGTTGAATGTTAGCAACGTTGCCCAAGATGATCGCTTTGATCCTGACACTGACCGCAGCCCCACCGGTCCCACCCGCAACGTCTTGTGCATGCCGGTGCTAAATCCGGAGGGCAAGCTGATTGGGGTTAGCCAGCTTATTAACCGCAAACAGGGTAGCTTTAGTGCCTCCGACGAAGCGTTCCTAAAAGCGTTCAACACCCAAGCGGCGATCGCCCTGGAAAATGCCCGCCTCTTTGAGACCCTGCTGCTGGAGCAACAGTATCAGCGGGATATTTTACGCAGCCTATCCAATGCGGTTATTTCCACGGATATGGAAGGGAAAATTGTCACCATTAACGTGGCGGCATTAAAACTATTGGGCTGTCCCGTATCCGAAGAACACGACAACGTTAGCTCCTATGAGGGCATTTGGCGGCGGCATTTGGTGGGGCGACCGGTGTGGGATATTTTGCCCCTGGAGAAGCTACAGATGCGGCTGGAAGATAGCTTGTCCTATGGCACGCGATCGCAAATTCCCGAGCAAAAATTAAACTTCCTGGTGGCGCGGGATATCTATGGCTATCCGGCACTGGCCCATCGCCATAACGATCAGATTTTGCTGTGGAACGATCCGAAGTCTCCCTTTGTGCCGCCCCTCCGCAACGATGGCACTTTAGCAGACAAGCCAGTGACGGGTGCTGAGTATATTGATCGCGTTAACGTCACCGTTAATGTGGCGATTAATCCCCTGACCAATCCCGAAGGGGAGGTGCGAGGTGCGCTAGTGGTGCTGGAAGACGTTAGTCGGGAAAAACGCCTGAAAGCCACCATGTATCGCTATATGAATCCAGGGGTGGCGGACCAGGCGATCGCCCTCGGGGAAGAGTCCCTACTGGCGGGGGAGCGCAAGGACGTTACTATCCTGTTTTCCGATATTCGTGGGTACACCACCTTGACGGAGGACCTGGGGGCAACGGAGGTGGTGTCCATGTTGAACGCCTACTTTGGCACCATGGTGGAAGCGGTGTTTGAGTATGGGGGCACCCTAGATAAATTTATTGGCGATGCTCTGATGGCGGTATTCGGGGCGCCCCTGCCCCTGGACGATGACCACGCCTGGATGGCTGTGGCCTGTGCCCTGGAAATGCGATCGCGCCTAAATAAGCTCAACCGCCACCGTCAGCTCCTTAACCAAACCCCCATCCACATCGGCATTGGCATTGGCTCTGGCGAAGTGGTGGTGGGCAATATTGGATCCAGCCGTCGTATGGACTACACCGCCATCGGCGATGCCGTTAACGTCAGTGCTCGCCTAGAAAGTCTGACCAAGGAATATGGCTGCGACATGATTGTGAGCGAGTCCACTTATGCCCACTGTCGCGATCGCGTGTGGGCCCGGGACTTAGACCGGGTGAGAGTAAAAGGAAAAACAGAGACCACCCGTATTTATGAAATTCTGGGATTAAAGTCCAGGCGATTGTCCCGCACTCAGCAAGAATTCCTGGAGCGTTACCATATGGGTCGCCGTGCCTACGAGTCCCACCAGTTCCAGCGGGCTTTGGTGCACTTTGCCGCCGCCCAGCAGCTGCGCCCTCGCGATCATGGTGTGGCGCTCCATATTGACCGGGTAACGGCAGCGTTAGACTGTCCGCCAGCAGATTTTTGGAACGCTTACCAATTGGAGGACGAGCCAGGCTAAGCTGATCCTTCTGAGAGAGACCCTCCCCTAAATATTTGGGGGCAAAATTAAGGAGTTGAGTTGTTGGGGCACAAAAACGTGCTTAAGACCACAGTCTGCCATTGCGTAAATTCTGCCGGCTCTCTCGTCGAAAAAGAGAACTTTTCAACTTGCACATCGAAGCTGTGTTAACTGAAAACGGTCTTTAAGACAAACAACGGTCGTTAAGACAAACGTTGAGGTCAACGATTCAAATTACATCGGTGCGCTTTTTCACAATCGCCGTAATCAGTGCATAAATCCCAGCGTGAATTACCAGCGCCCCCCAATTCCACCCCAAATTCTCCCAAGTTGGATCGTAGATTACCGGTAGCTCCGTCACCGTGCCATCAGGCAATGTTTCTGGCAGCAAGCTATTTACATCAGCCAGGATCCCATAGGCTCCAATGGACCAGCGCCCCACCATTAACCAGGAGAAATATTCCGCAACTCCTTCCATCTTAAACAGAACCCCTGCTCCAATAATTTGGGGCAGCATAATCAAAGGTAAAAAGCTGGTAGCCGCCGCCGCACTTCGACAAATTGTTGAGACCAGTAACCCTAAACTAACGCTGCTAGCCAGAGTCAAAGTAGTTGTAAGAAAGACACCTAACAGCCAAGGGAACAGTTCTGATTCAGGGCTGTTGACCAGAAGCAGGGCAATTACCATCGTGGCGCTTTGAATAACCGCCAATCCTCCAAGGACGCTCCACTTTGACCACAGGTAAGGAAATAATCCTAAATTGACCAATCGCTCCCGGATGTAAATAGCATTTTCTTTGACAATTTCCCCAATAGAACCGGAAGTGCCTACCCAAAGGGAGGCGCAGGTGAGCATAAACAAGATTTTGATGGCAGTACCTGATGCCGCTGGATCTGGATCACTACTTCCTACCAAACAGTTCACATCATTAATCACCCATAACGTCAGAATAATAGCCGCCGGGGCAGTAAGGAGTTTGTACACGAGTGCCGCTTTGTCTCGCGAAATCAACGCTAAATACCGCTGACACAGGGTTTGCCATTGGCGAAAGGGCGATCGCTGTACTTTCTCTAATTCACTACTCTGAGCTCCTCCCATTGCCGACGGGGCAGCACGCGCGGACTTCGGTTTAATTGTGCTGTTAAATCCGGTTTCTTGAGTAAAAGACGCTACAACGTAATTGCGGTAGAACTGACTTGCGTTAAACTGATCGCGCCATGACGCCACCGCTTGTTCCGTTTCATCCTGGGTGCCGGGCTCCAGGCGGATATACACGTCGGCAAAATCCCCAGAGGTCACCTCGAAAAAGTCGAAGACCCCTTGAGGAGGACCGAAATAGCACAAACGCCCCTCCCTTCCCAGGAATGTAACGCGATCACACAAATCAATGTTCGCCGTAGCATGAGTTACCAACACCACCGTGCGCCCTTCCCGCGCCAACCCCTGCAGAAGCTGCATCATTTTTTTATCTAATCCCGGATCTAGCCCTGATGTCGGCTCATCCAGGAAAAATAGCTTCGGGTCCGCCAACAACTCCGCCGCAATGCTCACCCGCTTACGCTGCCCACCACTAAGGGTGCGGATGGGATCATCTTCCTTATGCTGCATATCCACATCCTTCAGCACCTTGCCCACCCGCCGAGCAATATCCCCGTCGGAAGGCAACCGCAGCCGAGCAATGTAGGATAACGCCTCTAGGACCGTCAGATCCCCATGCAAAATATCATCCTGAGGGACGTAGCCAATTTGATGGCGATACTGATTAAAGTTTTCCCGCAAGTCGCTGCCATTCAGACGTACCTGCCCCCCTTGCAACGCCTCAATTCCCAACAGCGCTTTCATCAAACTAGACTTACCGGCGCCACTGCCCCCCACCAGGGCAATTAGCTGTCCCGGCTCAATGGGTAAAGTCACGTCCTGGATGCGGGGGAATGTGGACAGTCGTCCCAGCCCCCCAGCAGTGGTGGGATTACCCGCTAATCGTCCATACTTATCTCCTTCCCAAAACCACACCGGATTGCTGCCGTTTAATCTAAGATTCTCTGCATCTAGCCGAATGGAATCGCCTAGATCTTGCAGATCTAGGCGATCACCCCGCCGCACCAAAGTAAAAGGACCAATCTTAATGATTGCCCCATCCCGCAACGGCACACTACCGGAGACCTTCTTCCCATCCACAAAGGTGCCATTGGTACTGCGATCGCTCAATACATAAGCCGCTCCCGATTGCTCCACCACCGCATGGCATCGCGACACCATCGGCGAGTCCAACAACAGCCCTCGTCCCGTCTCCGACTCTTCTCGTCCCAGCACCACCGTTCCCCGATCTAAACCCACTCCCTTCTGAGTGAGCTGAGTCACATTGCCCTGGGAAATATCCACAACGGAGGGATCCAAGTAAGTTAGCTTCACCTGGGTTTCAGGATTCTGACCAATGGTGATTTCGTGA
The DNA here is from genome assembly GCA_937883785.1 of uncultured cyanobacterium. Classification (GTDB taxonomy): domain Bacteria; phylum Cyanobacteriota; class Cyanobacteriia; order CACIAM-69d; family CACIAM-69d; genus CALGDE01. Next base: position 40,308 of record CALGDE010000142.1, on the reverse strand, counting down.
CCGTTTTCTAGGGGATGACCTTCACGATTAGTAATACGCCGATGTTGGTATAGCAACCCATTGGTACTGGTTTTTCCTGTACGAGTGTTGCCGTCATGAATCCAGTAAATACCATCTTCCCGCCGAATTAACTCCGCATGGTAGTTGGACATGACAGTCCAGCTCTCATCCACCACCAAATCCACTTGCCCCACATCCCGACCCAGGGCATGAAGGGGCTTTTTCAAAGGAAACCGCTGACTAATACCATTGGGACCTTTGACGTAAAGATAAGGGTCGGGAATTCCTAAAACAGTTTCAGGCATGGGTTACGAAAGCGACTTTGAAAACGCGGGACATCAGCAGCATTAGATCTCAGAGTCAATCTAAGAGAACAATGTCCCCTCAACAGGAGGAACGGCAAAACTAACGGAAATGGTCCCCCACAAAGTTTCTAACTTTACCCCTAGTAACTTGTCTAGAGGGCAAAGTTCTGACTATGGACGGGAAAAAGCAATCAATCACTATCTAAAGACATTTGCTCCCCCTCATCGGGGATACTGAAAAAGTATCAAGCAGACACATTGCCTGATGCAATATGGGGCTCAATGAGTGTCTCCTTTTTTACCGAGTTATCCGGAATTTCTTTTTATCTGAGTTTGTTGTCATACAGTGCTACCTGATATTGACAAATTAAAGTAACTTTTTATGGGGGCAGTTTGAAGATTATCCCTTAAGTGCGTGTGAGAGTAGAGTGCTATGGCTAAATCGAAAGAATGGACTTGTACAGGAGATCCCCCGGGCTCTCATGATCCGCATGTGAATAAGTACTCAACCTGCGATGTGTGTGGCAAGCCCCGTTCTGATAGCGGCGGAGAGAAAACCAAGGATAGTTCACTAATGAAAGCAATTTTGGGGGGTCTGGGAGTGCTTGCAGTACTTGGGGGTGGAACTGCAGCCTTCATAATGACTCAGCAGCCGGAGGAGCCGGGTCCTGAAGAGTCCGTCACCGTGGAACCCACGAATACCAGTAGTGCAGGAGCATCTGGTAATGTTTCCACCACTCCTGCAGTATCGGGACCCATGTGTGCGCCGGTGGCAGCGTCCACAACCGACATTAGCCAAGCCAAGCGCATTAGCCAGGGGGAGAAAGTGCTATTGACCAATCGGGTGTCGTCCGATAAAGCGAACGGCACGGTGGCGCTTCAGGCACAGGCTTGGGATAAGGCGATCGCCGAATTTACCAATGCCAAAGACGCAGACCGCAACGACCCCGAGAGCCGCATCTATTACAACAACGCCCGCGCCTGTAAACAGGGCAAACCCATCACCATTGCCGTAGTGGCACCAGTCACCCCAGCCCCAGAAATTGCCCAGGAAATTCTACGGGGCGTGGCTCAGTACCAGGAAGAGTATAACCAAAACCCTGCCAATTCTCAGGAGTTGATGGAAGTGGTTATTGTGGACGCCGTGAATTCCGGTATGATTCCTGGCTTAGCGAAAGTCTTGGTGGATGCCCAACAGGTTTCCGGTGTGGTGGGGCACGGTGTGGATGCGACAACCCAGGTCGCGTTGGATATTTATAAACAGGGAGGCCTACCAGCCCTAACCCCCCTGACGACAGAAGTTACGGATAGTCAACGTCAGGGACCGTCCACCATTAAGCTTGTTCCCCCGGGAAGCACCCAAACCCTATCTGAGTACGTCAACGGTGTCGGGCAGTCCTTGGCAGAGTATGTGTCTAAGACGTTGCCCCGTGAGCGTACGGTGGTGTTTTACAACTCTGACAATGCCTACGGTCAAAAAATCAAGGATGCCTACGAAGCCGCTAATGCCTCGCGGAATGGAACGGTGTTCGCACAAGGTATTGATGTAGCGAAGCCTGGGTTTAATCCAGCGGCAGCCTTGGCGGATGCCCAGGCTGGTGGGAGCAAGATAATCTTGCTGGCGTTGAGCGGGGAGCGGATGCCGGAGGCGATCGCCATTGGGCAAGCCAATCAGGCTTTAGGCACTCCAATGCTTATGCTGGGGGCGGATGAACTCTACAACTCCCGAGTGCTTTTACAGGGAGAGGCTGCTATGGACGGGCTAGTGCTGGCAGTGCCCTGGAGCGCCGACTCCGATAAGCCCTTCGTGGTGGGCAGCGATCCCGGCTGGAAAGGACGTATTAGCTGGCGCACCAGTATTGCCTATGACGCCACCAAGGGGCTTATGTCTGCCCTAAAAAACGGTGCTAGCCGCCAAGCAGCTCTTACCTCTTTGCAGGGTGGTGAAGCGATCTTTGGTGCAGCAACGGCGTCGGATACCCTGGACCGTCTTCCCCTGGTACGGGTGGTGAAGTCCGACGGTCAGGCTCCCCTAGGCATTCCCGAGGGCGCTAAATATCGATTCGATCCTCTATTCCAATCCTCCCCCTAAAGGGGAAACAGTGGGCAGCGGTGCTTGAGAAAGCGATCCGGTGCTTTTCAGCCCACGCCCCCCTACGTACAGTATTTATCCGCCGCTTATTGATTTTCTTGCCCCGTATTCTAATCATTCCCGTTAGGTGCTCCCCTGTGCGTGATGCCAATCGTCCATTTTATCAGTATGGATTGTTCCAAAAGCCGTTTATTGGCTTTGTTGTCTGTCTCATTGCAGCGTTGTTGTTTTACCTGTTCCAGTGGGGCAATCCCAACAATGTGGCGGTGGTCTTATCGTTGGATTTAAGCAGTAGCACCTACGATTCGCAGCTGAACGAACCTGGCAGCATTTCAGAGGCGGCTATTGATGCAGTAAAGAGCTATATCGATAAAAATAGTCAGCTGCCTAGCCCCAACCAGGTTCAAGTCATGGGATTTGGGGGATTGGTGGTGCCTTTGAGCGAGGGGTTCAGCACTTCCGCGGAGGAACTTAAAGGGGCGATCGCCCAAGCGGTAGACCCTTCATCTTCCACTTCCGTTGCCCAACAGGTATCCCCTAGCGAAACGGATATCAATCGTGCTATCCGCGAAGGCTCCGAAGCGTTGAAAGGATTCGAGGAAGGATGCAAGGAATTAATGGTGGTCACAGACGGCAATGCGGCGTTGGATAAAGAGTTATTAACCCAGATCATGGCCAGCGGCATTAAGCTGAACTTTATTACGGTGGGGGAAGAATTCACCGATTTTAAAAATGCGGTGCAGGATGCAGGAGGAGCCTATACTTTCGGACTAGTCAATGAACTGTCCAACTTAATTTCCAATGAGTTTTTCCAAAAGATCAACAGCAATCTTAACTGGGTTGTGATTTGGCTGGGACTCGCATGGGTTTTTCTGATGTGGGCCTTGATATTGCCCATTGACCGAATGTTGCAACGCCTATTTGACATGCGTTTTGACATGGCGGGCAAAACCTCTGTGGGCTACGCCCTGTTCTGGACTGCTGCCACTCCAGGTATTGTTTGGAAAATTCTTCAATTTTTGAACCTTCCTTTCTTTAAGGCTTGCTGATTACCCAAAATCGCTGGGGATTTGGGTTCGTCGATGGCGGTCATCCCCGTGCTTTTTTAGTCTCCTACGGAATATCCAGACCGAAACGTTTGTTGTTTTTGTCGCACTTATCACCTTTGAGGAAATCCGACCATGGCCGCAGTTGAAGAGAAAAGTATGGTTCCGACAATTCTGATTGGAATCGGGGGAACGGGAGCTGAGGTGTTGTCGCGGGTACGGCGGCTAGTCGTAGAAACTTATGGCGGTTTGGATAAGTTCCCGATCCTTGGTTTCCTATGGATTGACACAGACAAGGACTATAAAGTCAGCAACCCTGAGGCAGCAGGACCGGTTTTTAAGGATAACGAGCGCCATTGGGCCCGGGTGACCGGGCAAGAAGCCCAAAATATCGTTGAAAATATGGACAACTACCCGTGGATTGACCGGTGGTTTCCTAACGAGTTGCAGAAAAATCTAACTTCTTTGGAAGCGGGGGCGGGACAAATCCGAGCCTGTGGCCGTTTTGCTTATTTTGTTAACTACCACTCCATCCGCGACAAGTTCAAAGGAATTTTAAGTGGCGTTCGAGGTCGCGAAACCTACATGCAAGACACCTATGGGGCAAAGGTGTCGGGAAACCAAATCAACGTTTTTGTGACCGGTTCTCTGTCGGGGGGAACTGGTAGTGGAATGTTAATTGATTTGGGTTACGGGGTGCAGGATTGGACCAAAGGAGAAGGGTCTGCTTCGGTGACGGCAGTGGTGCCTACCCCTAATGCTTTTGCTGGGATTAATGTGGGTGATCGCGTTCTTTCCAATGGCTATGCAGCCATGATGGAGCTAAGTTATTTCTCCGATGGTCGCACCACTTATCAAGAGGCATTTAGTGCAGGGGTTTCAACGGAGATTGTTAACCGTAAGCCGCCATTTACGTTTACCTATTTGGTAGGAACGAAAAACGAGCAGGTTTCCTTTAAATTGGATCAGGTTCGGGAGGCGATCGCCCAGCATATTTTCTTAGATCTAACCTCAGAGTTTGCGCCCCATAAACGGTCTATTCGAGACAACATTAAAAGTGCTTGGGCTCAGGCAGATCCTGGCGGGCGAGGCTATCCCAAAAACTTTATGAGCTTTGGATTATCCACGGTGGAAATTCCCATTGCTCAAATTCGCACCTCAATGGCTTATCGGTTGTCGGCAGATTTAGCGGGATGGTGGCTGAATGAGAAAGCCCCCTTGCCGCCGAATATGTTGGATTTGGTGCGAGGGGATTTATTGGATCGCATGGGGCTGACGGATCGCAAGATGTTGTCCAGTTTGTTGGCGGCGAAGGATCGCCCCTATACGGCGGTGATTGCGGAGTGGCTCAATGGCATTCGTAATGAGATTTCCAATGAGAATTTATTGGAATGTACTCAGCAAGGAGTTGCTGGTTTCACAGGACCGGAGAAGGGCAAGATTCTGCGGTTTAACAATTACTTGTCGGAAAAGGTACAGGATTATCAGTCGGACCATTTGCGGGATTTGGGCAACGATGAGCGGGCCCATGGGGATTATTTGGTGCGGATGTACGAGAATCGCAACCAGTTGATTACGGAAGGGCGGAAGGCTTTGGAGGCGGAGCTGTATGCCATTTTGAGCGATCGCAGCCGGGGTCCCCAGTTTGCCGACCAGTTTTTGCGGGTAACCCGTCAGGTATTTCGCGATGCCACGGAAAAATTCCGCCGGGAACAGGAAAAGCCTTGGGAAATTAACGAAAAGGCACGGCGTCAGCAATATGAGGAATCCATGCAGGAAATGGTGGAATTCCGTGATAAGTATGGGCTGACGAAGCAGTCGAAGATGGAGGAAATGGCGGATACGGCGCTGTTGGGCATTGAGGGATCATTCTGTGCGCTGGTGCAGCGGAAGGCGCGATCGCTGGGGCTGGAAGTGGTGGCGCGGCTGGAAGAGCATCTGAATGATTTGGAGCGGCGCTACAACCAGTTTATGCAGCGGGTTCAAACCATGCGCGACGCCTTCAGCAGTGAGGCGGACCGGATGGCAGACAGTGCTGACGCATTAGAGGTGAACGGCATCAAGTTATTTGATCGCCAGGAACTCAACTCCCTCTATGATGACCTGCTGGAACAGTGGGCGGGGACGCGGGAAAGCAGCAAGTCGCGCCGGGAGGTGGGGCTTGATGCGAAATGTAGCGTGATCTCTGAGGAGATTTTGAAGGCAGCGAGTCCCATGTGGAAGGATACTCGGCGCTCTGATGAGGTGATGCGTCTGTGGGATATGACGGCGATTCCGGAGGTGAAGGAGGAAGATTTGCGGGAGTTAATTCGCGATCGATCTCGAGTGGAAGTATTAAACGCACCGGAAAGTGCGCGGATGTATTCGGAGTTGGCGGCGTGCGATCGCCTGTACAAAACCTACAACGACGAACAGCAAATCCAGAATCAAATCCGCATTGCCTACAACAAATCCCAGCCACTGATTGAGCTCTCAAAAGCTGTTATGTCAGGAGATGACGCCGGATTCACACCGTCGACGAATATCAACGTGGCGCTGTTGGGGGGGGCAAAAACAGCAGATCCGGCGGCGCAAAAAATGCTGCGGGTGTTGCGTGACTTGGAGAGCATGAATGAAGATAATATCAAACCCTTAGGAATCCCAGAGCGGCATCGGATGGTGTTCGTGCAAGAAACCGGTGGTTTTTCCCTGCGCTGCGTCAATGGAATGCGGGAGCTGCAACAGTCTTATCAAGATTGGCTAGGGGAAAGCATTGAGGCAAAGCGAGCTCAGCTAAAAGGGGAAAGTCGCGATATGCCCATCCCCGTACATCTGCAAAAAGAGCCACCGTTTTGGGATTTATTTCCCGAAGACAAGCGGGTATTTGAGTTGGTGATTTTGGCGCGGGCGTTGGAAGTGCTGCGAGAAGATCGCAACCAAGCAACCGATGAGCGCACCATCCGCTATGACCAAACGGACGAAATCGGCACCAATGGCATTGATATTGCTTCAGGCTGGGATGAGGCGGTGCAAATTCTGCAAGTGCGGGCTTGTCAGGGCGATCGCGCTGAAATCCAACGGCAGGTAGACCTGATTCTGGAAGGGGCAGAAACCCAAGAAGAGAAACAAGCCCTCGGTGCCAAATTATTGGCTTACCTCGATATCCGCGCATCGCAGTTGGCAAAAACGGGAGGCAAAGACAGCCCTGATTATCGTCGGGAAGCAGACGTTATTCGCAACACGATCCGTAATTACAAACTTAGTACGGAAACTCCCTCCGAAGCGCCAGCCGCCACGCTTATCTCAACGCCAAAGCCCGTAGTTGAGACCGAACCTGTTCCAGAACCCGTGCCAGTCCGTGCCCCAGAACCCGCACCAGCGGTCGGGGGTGATCGCGACGTGAATATCATCGCTAAGCTCAAGGAACTGGCAGAGCTCAAGCGAGAAGGGCTTTTAAGCGAGGAGGAGTTCCAAGCCGCTAAGGCTAAGTTACTGGGCACCTAGGGCGGTTACTGTAGCTCGTGAAGTAAAGGAGCGGGGGCATTATTATGCTCCTACCTTTCCATTTCTTGCAAACTTTTGATTACATCTAATCTTTGTAAAGGGCAATTCTCCATCATCACGAATGCCCGTCACTAACGCTGCTGTCGCCATCGTTGTGCAAATTCACGAAGAGCAGGACCATAGTCTTTCACCAGCGTCCCCTGGAGCCACAGCAAAGCCCGCCGTTCATTGGGTTTGTTTCTATAGAATCGACAGGCATTAGTAATGGATACCGGTTCCCGCAGGGCTCGTTGAACAATCTGGGTCCGCCATTGTTGACCAAAAGCAATCCAAGTTTCCTCGGGCACTTGTTGGTAGAGGCGATCCAAGGCAGCGGTTTGATGGGGCAGGTTAGTGAAGGAGGCGCACACGTTGGGAAATTGAATAGGGCTAGCATTGGCTAAGTCCTCAGGACGATCGCCTGTACTTGTTGCGACCTGAGCGAAATTAGACGCCACTAATCGAGTTCCCGTCCCGCAGCGGAAGTCATTATCACCACGATAGCTGGGATCCGCTTCCCGCGCTTGACCGGGGGTGTCAGCCTGGCAAATCATCCAGCGCAGTTGGGGGTTACGAGCCTCGTTTTGAGCGTTTGCCTCCAAGAATATTGCCGCAACGGCCCCACGGTCATTGCCTGACCTGGGCACAGCGTAATGGTAGGCTGCTCGCGTAGTTGTCCTAATTCTAAACTCGTGGGTGTTGGACAAGCGTAAATTATAAGGGCGTCGCTGCATAGCCCCAGGGAACCTCAAGAAGCGGGTATTGTCGCCCCGATGCCGGGTTTGCACATCCATCATTTGCTGCAGAACGGTGATCGCCGGATCGTTTCCGGTCGCGCGCGCGCCTTGAGGAGAGCGAATCACAGGAGGCTGAGGCCGCACCGGTGGCTGAGTAGCCGGTGATGTGCGCACGGGCTCCATGCTCGGCGGAGAAACAGAGCCCGTGCTCCCCCCCGTGCTCCCGCCTACTGGTTCGCCGTTGAGCTGCACAGCAAATGTATTTGGGGCACAGCGTAAGGACTCCGGCGGCGTGTACCGGGGGTCTGCTGGGCGCACGCCACTTTCGGACGAGCAAATAAGGGAAAACATTGGTGGATCGGTGTCTCGATTTCCCGCCGATCCCTCCAGGAATAATGCCCCCACGAAAGAAGCTTGGCCGTTTGCGGGGCGGGGAATTCCATAATAGTAAGTGGCACGGGTGCTGGTCCGAATCGCGAAGTTATAACCCTGGGTTCCAGGCGGAGTGATACGACTGTTAAAGCGAGTAGAGCGTTGACGGTGGGATTGTTGGCTTTGGATAGCTCGGGCGATCGCCCCCACGGCCGGATGATTCGCAAATGGAGAAGGACTCAGATTTTCCGTTGGAGGCTGTGGCGGCGGATCATTCGGCAGTGAGCATTCTCCATTCACTCGCTGGGCGCCGTTCTCGCATGGTGGCGGTGGTGGTGGTGGTGTAACAACGACATCGCTCGGGATATCAATGCCGAGCCCCCGTGCAAGCGCTGTTTGGTCAGGACTGATAGTTTGTCCTTGTGCTAGTAGTTCAGACGCCCGCTGTCGTGCTGTGTCTCTCCCCAGAGAGTCATTGGCGATTTCGCGTACAGCACCAATGATGAGGTAAGGGAGAGGGCTGTTGGCAGCCTCTTTTACCGCCGCATTGGCATCACTATTACCGTTAAGGATATTGCCCGCGCGAGCATAGGCAAGACCCCGCAAACCGTAGTCAATCGCGTTCCCACCGAGCCGAACGGCATTATCCAAATCCTCCAAAGCTCGCCGGGTATTGCCTTCCATCAAGTAGGCAGCACCACGCACCCGGTATCCCCGCAAAGCGGGCGTTCCCCCAGAATTAATGGCAACTTCAGCAGACGCCAGAGTGTTCCGAAAATCCCCCTTCGCAAAATAAGCGTAGGCTAAAAACACATGGGTATTGCCGTCCCTGGGGGCGAATCTCAACGCCTGGCGAAATGCGGCGATCGCCTGGTTGTACTGCCTCGCTAGTAGGGACTCTGCCCCTTGAGCGAAATACACCTTAGGCACCCGATCCAAAAACACCGACACCGGAATACCATACTTAAAGAGACCGTCCCGTTGTGCATTCCCGCGATCCTCCGATAGACCGTGAATCGCAATCAATCTTCCATCTTGATTCAGCACAGGACCACCACTCATCCCTTGCTGCGTCAAACTGTCGTACCCCAGCAAATACCCCTGGTTCCTATCAGTCACCGCCGACCGAATTCGCGCGACCCGTCCTCCGGTATAGGTAAATAACCGTGCCTCAGTTCCTGTACGGTCAGGCAAGGGATAGCCGCCCACGAACATGGGAGAACCAATAGGCGGCATCGTTTCCTCCAGCTCCACCGTACGGTAGGTTCTACTGCTGGAAAATTGGGCGATCGCTAGGTCCACCCCTGGCAGCTTACGAATTGATCCCCGTTCGAGGGCATGGATCGCCCCGTCGGCGGTTTGCGCTTCGTACTGCTCTGGCGCTTTCACCACATGATGGGCAGTCAGAACGTAATAGATGTCCCCTTCTTTCGCCAGCAAGATACCAGAGCCATAACGATTTTCTTCATTTCTAGGGGCGATCAGTACCGTCACTTCTTGGGCAATTTTTGCAACCTCTGGCTCACTCAATGCCTGAGCGGAAGATGGATTAACCACCATCACCATGGCCGCCGTTGCCCCCGTCAAGGCGGGATTTATAAAATTCGACCATGGGCTAATGCCCTTCATTTGCCCTACCATTTCTGCGATCGCCACCGTAGCGTATAAATTGTTAACGATTATCGTTTCCCCTGAAACCCATGACAAGCTTCAATCCCTCAATTCCTCAGTAAATGTTGTCAAGGGGAGAAGTGAGAGAGTCAAGGGAATTGAACCTCAATCTAAGGAAACGATTCTGCTCGAACAGCAGCAGCATTTTCCGACACTGGCGCCGCCCAACCTAACCATTGATGATCTTGGAATAGGGGAAATGGAACTCTTATTAAAGGACTATGTTCTCGGGAGAGCTTATCAGGCTTAAGGTAATTCGTGGCAAAAGTAGTAGTAATTCCCCGATGCCGTACCATTCTCACAAGCCCCCATGGAAACCAGCGTGATGGCAAGATCTCTCTATGAGGAATAAATTGCCCATAAAATCGTGTCTTTTGTCCCCCAGACAGAGAGCGGCTTGAGCTGTGTTGCCATTGCCAATCTGCATTTAGCAAAGTAGGAAGAAACTGGGCAACAGGAGGAGCGTTGGAAAAACTTTCTGTGTCGTCCCACAGGATTGGTAAAGCTGCCCATCGTGATTTATCCTGCCCCGAGGATTCTGCTAATGCTTCGTAGTTTAGCAACCTTCCAGATGCCCCATGGTAGGTGATTGGACTATCGAATTGCACAGCGATCACCACTGTCTCTGATCTAACCTCAATACCCTGCTGTAATTTCCCGTCCGGCGAGCGTACCCACACCGATTTCTCCTCAGAGTCCTGCGATTCTGTCCTAGGACTCAGAGTTGAGCTTGATGACGGAATTAACACTGTATATCGCCACCCGCCAGTGTCTAGGGGTTCGCGCCCTGTGAGGACGCCCAGAAAAAGAGACTCCCCCACCGACACCGACACTATCGACCGTAAATGCTGCCATTCCTGTTGCACTCGCACTTCATCTTCGGCACTCGCCACGGTATCTTCCGGCTGCCAACCCAATACCTCCCATAGCGACCCACCCGTTACTTCCCCCGCCATTAATAAGGTCGTTTCATCGTTTGCGGAAATGTCCCATCCTGAGGACCAAAGTCCACTAAATCCAGGTACTGCCAGGGTTAGGGGTAGTAAATACCTCTGCCGTTTGACCCTTCCCAGTCCGTCTTCAAGGTCAGCCCCCGTGGACTGGTCCACTCCAATAGACCAGCCCTGCCGCGCCATAATCCCTAAAGGCACTTCAATAGGGATCCCCCAACTTGAGCGTACTAAGGTGGCATCTTCCAGGGGATCCGGTGATGAGCCATCCTCCAGCACATGGACCTTGCCGAACGCCGGATAGGCTTGCCGGCCATTTACCGCCACCACGTAGCCTGCCTCATCCAACAGAGGACCACCGCTCATGCCCTTGGCTACCCAATTGGTGTAGCCCAACCGATACCCCCGCGATAGAGATCGCTCCAGCCAGCGGGATACTCGTCCCCCCAAGGTCCAAAGCCCATCACCACACTGTCGAGCAGCCTCCGCCCCCGCCCGTTTCGCGATCGCCGTCAAACTGGTGCCCGTATTGAAATCAAACGGAAATCCCGCCGCCGTCACTCTCTGCCCCACTACCAACGGTTCCGTCTGTCCATTAGCATCATCACCCTCTGACGGTGATCGCAATTGCGCTACCGGATATTGCCCCTCCGTCCCAGGGAACCATACCAGCCCCAGATCGTAAGTACCAAAATCCACCGCCATCACCCGAGCCGCCGAATGCACTCCCCCATCAACCGTCTCCACCTGATAGCCTTCCCCCAACGCCAACACGTGGTCGTTAGTCAGCACCAAGTACCCCCCGTATCGATATCCCAACACAATCCCCGAACCCCAATTGCCCGCCGCCCCCGCCCATACCTTCACTGTTACCAGCCGCCCCTGCCTCTCCGCTACGGTCCACGTTTCTTCCCGGCTCGAGTCTCCTTCCCCGACATTCGCTTCCAGCACCTTAGAGCATGACGTCACTCGCTGACGCTGTTGTTCGAGGGTTTCTAATCGTGAGTCCGTCAGCTCTGTTTCAAGGCTATGATCTTGGTCCGCGCGGCTCTGGGCGACAACAATGGAGGCAATCCCTCCCCCATCAATCACGCTCCATAACAACAGACTACTTAAAACTTTGACTGCGGGCGATCGCCCAAGTTTCACGCCCAAAATGCCTGCCATACAATCAATCACCACTTATCACTGTCATCCACAGCTTTGCCTCACCCCCGCCGATTCTCACACTACAAAACCAGCACCATCGGAAAAGTCGTCCAGTGCTGGTCAAGCTTGGGTAGTCCTGCAACCCATCACGCGCTGTTCGCAGCCAGCGTTCGCTTATTTGTCGCCGAAGAAATCGTCATTGGTGGGGGGCGTCGGTGCCGCATCTTCATGCAACCGTTCCAAATACCCGGCGAAATTAAAATATGCTGCGTCTTCCGGAGTTTCCTGCAAAGGAATAATGCTTGAGCTATTGGTCAGGGGCTGTAGTTGCTTAATGCGCTCAATGGCATACTCAGTCAAGCTTTGCTCCATATCGGCAGTGTACTGTAACGTGAAAACCAAGTTTTCGTTATCACAAATAGATTGATTGCGATTTTCAAAGGCACAGATCACTGGCATATTGTTGAGGTAGCTACCTCGCAAATAGTTCATCTTGCCTTGACTTACCAGGCGCTGAAGGCGTTGAGAGACTTCGGCACAACGACGATCAGGGGTCCAGCCTGCATCGGAGAAATGCTGACTCTTCCAGACGAAAACGGGAAATTCTGCTGTGCGGGTGCCAGCAATAGTGCGATAGGTACCGTCAGCGGATTGCTGACAGACGAAAGAGAAGCTTCGGGGGGATTCCGCCTGAGTGGGAATGGCTAAGGTGGTGCCGAGTCCCAAGGTCACTACAATACTAAGGAGGGCTTGGAGGAGATGGCGCATGGAAACAGGGTGCTATTTATTCAGTATTCAACAATATATGTAACTTAATTATGTGATGGGGTGCAAGGAATAGCAGTATCTTCTGACATAGGAGCTAACTTAGGCACAGTTCAGGGGGGCGTTAGCTTTTTGACAAAAATCCTAGGGTTAGGATGTGGAAGATTGTTGATGATACGGGGTAGTCTAATTGGTATTGAGATGTAGGATCCTGCATCCTGTAGCACCTGGTTACAGAGTTGCGAGACCAGGGGGGCGGTCGCCGATACGCTAATTTAGTTCGCTGCTTAGGGGTTGGGATTGTGACTAGTCAAGTATCCATTAACCAGACCGGAGCGCCTTTGCAGCCGGGGATTATTGTGAACGGACGCTATCGGGTGGTGCGATCGTTAGGCAGTGGGGGGTTTGGGCGCACCTATTTGGTCTCCGACGAGCAGGGGGGGGAACAACAGTGGGTTCTTAAGGAATTTTGTCCCTCCACATCTCAAAATGAGCGGGCGTTGGAGAAGGCGCGGGAGTTGTTTCAGCGGGAGTCGGCGGTGTTGGGGAAGATTGATAATCCCCAGGTGCCTTTTCTCCACGGTTCGTTTGAATGGGAAGGGCGGCTGTGCTTAGTGCAACAGTACGTGGAAGGACAAACCTACTGGCAACGGTTTAAGGAAAATCAGTCGGCGGGGGTGCCCTGTGACGAGGCGGAGGTGCGGGATATGTTGTCCTATTTACTCCCGCTTTTGGAAAGTTTGCACCGTCAAAAGATCTATCACCGGGATATTACGCCCGATAACATCATCAAACCGGCGGATGGGGGGAAGCCGGTGCTGATTGATTTTGGGGCGGTGAAGCAGAAGATGACCACTCTGTTAGCAACGGGCAGTGACCAGGCCCAGGCGTCGGTGATTGGGAAGATGGGGTATGCGTCGCCGGAGCAGATGCGGGGCATTGAGCCGGGGCCTGCTAGCGATATTTATAGTTTGGGAGCAACGGCGTTGGTGCTGTTGACGAATCAAGAGCCCGAGGCGTTGATTAATCAGCAAGATTTGAGTTGGGATTGGCGATCGCACTGTGAGGTGAGTGAGGAACTGGGGCAGATTTTGGATCGTATGGTGGCGGATCGGCCCCGCGATCGCTATAGCAATGCAGGCAATATTCTGTTGGAACTGAACGCCCCCCGTAAGACAAAGATAGACGAGCCCAGAGGTTCTGAAACGTCCCCACGACAAGCAAAACCTCCAGAAACGGGGATAGAAATCATCGGGGAGACGCCTAAAACAGAGTCCAGTGCACCTCCTGAAGACACTGCTCCTGCCCAGCGATCGCCTATCCCAAGTACCCCCAAGAAATCTCTTCCGGCAACCTTAATTGGCGGAACTGTGGCGGGTGCCGCTGCCATTCTTTTAGGAGGCAGTTGGGTGGCAATTCCACACACACCCCTATGTCGCCAGTTTCAGCGGTGTGTTGGGGAAGAAGGGTGGAATGAGACTTACACCGCAGCGATCACCAATGTCGAAGCGGTGAAAAATCAGCAGTCCTCCTTGGTCTCTGCCCAGGAGCTGGGTCAGGCAGTGGGAAGCCTAGACGGGGCGATCGCTGATTTGGAATCCTTGCCGGAGTTGGCGCTGGATTATGAACAGGCTCAGGAGGCTTTGAAACGGGCGCGATCACTGTATCAACAGCTATCAGAACAGCAAAAAATTGCCCAAACCCAAGAAGACGTAACCCAAGCAATTGAACAGGGTAATCAGACCTTAACAGCAGCCAAGACAGCTCAGGAGCTGGAAGACGCCCTCGCCAATACGCGAAAGGTATTGATGGATTTAAAGGCGCTCTCCCCTAATCAACCAGGCTATCAAGCGGCGCAACAGCAAATCCCAGCCGCTGAAAAAACGGTAACCGCACTACAAGAGCGAATGGAAGCTGAAAATACCGCAACGGCGAAGCTGAAGGAAGCTGAGGAATTGGCGAAGGCTGCTACTAAGGCAACGGAAAAAGCGAGCCAGACCAAAAAACTGCCCGAGTATCAAGCAGCGGCAACAGCCTGGGAAAAGGCGATCGCCCCCATCAGCAACACAGCCACCTTTGCCAACACCACTCAAGCCGCCACAGCTACTCAGCGCTTAGAGGAATACCAAAAGCAAAGAAGCGCCATGAATACCCGAGTGGCAGCTTTAACCCCCACCCCCCCTCCACAGCCGGTATTATCAAACACTTCTGGGCAACGAAATGAATCTAGTAGGTCTCAATCTGGAGGAAGACCATCACCACGGCAATCTGGGAGTGGTGGGAATGTAAGACCTTCAGGGTCTTTCACGGATGCTTTTCCCGTTGGGCAGTAGGGCGTGTGCTCAGTTAGGTGCATAAGGTTAGGCTTTAAGCACTACTGTTTCCAAGTTCTCTCTTATACGCCGATATGCTTTACAAAATAGTTAATGGAAAAAGGTGAAAGAAAGGCCTACTCCCAGGGCGTCCAGGACATATGGAGGCACAGCGAAAGACAACCGCCTCTTCGTTGAAGCAGTATTGGTGTTTGACGGGGCGTTGCAGGATTAGGAGAGGAAATCAGAATGACGGGTGGGTAATGGAATTTGGTGATGTCTCAGTGGATGTCTGAAAAGTAAAAAAGCTGACGGGATTTAGCCTGTAGTTGAACAACCAACAGCTCCCTTCAGCGATGACTCAAATTTATCCCAGCGATCTTACCGACGAACAGTGGACCTTACTTGAAGCCCTACTGCCTCCCGCCAAGCCTGGTGGTCGTCCTCGCACCGTGGACCTGCCTCAGGTAGCCAATGCCATTCTATAATGTCCTTCGCACTGGCTGAACCTGGAGATACCTCCTCAAGTACTATCCCAAACACAAGACGGTGTATCACTCTCTGCCCAGTGGCGCGATGACGGAACCTGGCATCAAGTTCATTAACGACTCAGACAATGGACCCGAACCGTGGAGTATGACCGTTTCTCCTGACGGGGTGACAAGAGCACTAAAAAGCATGCTGTATCTTTCTTCTAGCCATTTCGCCCCTCCAGTAAAAGAGCCGCTTTCCAGGAGTTAACTCCATCAGCTGACGCTCCAACATCATCAGCTCTTGGGATAAATCACAAAATAATTGAGCGTACAAACCCAGCTTAAAATTACTGTTCTTTGTCTCCTTCTTGTGAAAGGGTCGCTGGCGTCCTACGTACTTATCCTGTCGTTTTTTCCTAATGGCTTGGCGTTGTTGCATTGATAGTGGAATGCACTCTGTATGGTTAAGCGACTCGTTGAAGCTGACGCTAGGCTCCAAGCTGCTTCCCACACCGTCACGGGCTTGGCAATCTGAATCATGCGATTGAGCACGGCACATTTCACCCGCAGCTCAGCCGCTTGATTAGCGAAGTTCCGGGACTTAACAGTACCTCCAAAAGTGCTCTTGAAGCGACTCATAGTGGTTTCAGCGATGGAGCGACGGTGGTAGCCTCTGTGACGCTTCCATGATTTACGACCGTGTCGTCGAATAAAGCGCAGGTTCTCATCACGGGGATGAGCCGGTCCATGACAGTTACCGTGCTGCCAAATTTTGGCGTTCTTACGCGGTGGGATGACTGCTTTTGCCCCCTTCTGCTGGAGTACCTCATAGCAGCGGCGGGTATCGTAAGCGCCGTCGGCAGACACCTGCTCTACCGAGGCATTATCATCGATATCTTCCAACAAGTTCTCGAGCATCTCGCTGTCATGGACGGTGTTAAGAGTCACCTCAGCACAGAGAATTTCACCGGTGGACTCA
Organism: uncultured cyanobacterium; assembly: GCA_937883785.1. GTDB lineage: Bacteria > Cyanobacteriota > Cyanobacteriia > CACIAM-69d > CACIAM-69d > CALGDE01. Next base: position 23,935 of record CALGDE010000142.1, on the reverse strand, counting down.
TTCACTGCCACGTGCAGCTTACGCCAGGTGCGCCGTTTACTGATGCCATGTTGTCGCGTTTTCCATTCTCCCTCTCCGTACACCTTGACCCCGGTGGAGTCCACCATCAGATGAATCGATGAGGAGTTAGGTTTCACCGCTAAAGGCACTGAGAGGGTTCCCTTTCGACGGGACACGGTGCTGTGCTCGGGCACCGATAGGTCCACCTGCATTAGCTTCAATAGAGACTGGAGAAACTCTTCCGTTTGACGTCCTGCTAAACCGTAGACGCTCTTAAGAGTTTCAAAGGTGGTGATAGCCAGGTCACTGTAGATTCGGTTGGACCCTCGTCTAGCCGGTTGCTCAGGGGCGTACCAATGATGGATAGCGTCCTCGTTCAGCCACAGGGTGAGACTGCCTCGCTGTTTTAAGCCAGCGTTATACTCGGACCAGTTGCGGATGGGGGAGTTCATGGACCTGGTTTTTGGTGGTACTTAAACCCTAGCCCATCCCCCCTCTGTAACCCCTATCAATGCAACAACGCCATTCCCCTCAAAAAATCGCCAAGAATATGGGCAAACCCTAATACAACATTGTTAAAGTCAACGGTCTGTTTAAATATAGAGCGTCGTCTCAAAAACCAAGAAAGCCATGGGTCGCGCGAAAAAAGTTGTGCTGGCATATTCCGGAGGTGTTGATACTTCCGTTTGTATTCCTTATCTGAAAGAAGAGTGGGGTGTTGAAGAGGTCATCACCTTGGCAGCGGATTTGGGTCAAGGGGAAGAGCTGGGACCCATCAAGCAAAAGGCGTTGGATTCGGGGGCGGTGGTATCCCTGGTTAATGACGGACGCGAAGATTTTATTCGCAACTACGCATTCCCGGCGATTCAAGCCAACTTGCTGTACGAAGATCGCTACCCCCTCTCTACGGCGCTGGCGCGACCCTTAATTGCCAAAATGCTGGTGGATGCAGCGGCGGAATATGGTGCCGATGCGGTGGCCCACGGCTGTACCGGAAAAGGAAATGACCAGGTACGCTTTGATGTATCCATCGCTGCCCTCAACCCCGACCTGAAAGTGCTAACCCCCGCCCGGGAATGGGGCATGAGTCGGGAAGAGACGATCGCCTACGGTGAAAAATTTGGCATTCCGTCGCCGGTAAAGAAAAAGTCTCCCTACAGCATCGACAAAAACCTATTGGGACGCAGCATTGAAGCAGGTCCCCTGGAAGATCCTTGGACGGAAGCACCGGAAGAAGTGTTTGAAATGACCAAGGGAGTCGCCGACACCCCCGACGAGCCCGACTATGTGGACATTGGCTTTGAAAAGGGTGTTCCCGTAAGCCTAGACGGTCAAGCCTTGGATCCCATTACGCTGATTACCCAGCTAAACGAGCGCGTGGGCGGCCAAGGCGTTGGGCGCATCGACATGGTGGAAAACCGTGTTGTGGGCATTAAGTCTCGGGAAATTTACGAAGTGCCGGCGCTGTTGGTACTCATCCAAGCCCACCGAGATTTAGAAAGCATGACCCTAACCGCTGATGTAACCCGCTATAAGCGTGGCGTTGAACAAACCTATGGCGAGTTGGTTTACAACGGACTTTGGTATAGCCCCCTTAAAACTGCTCTCGATGCCTTTATTACGGAAACCCAGCAGCGGGTAACCGGCACCGTCAAGGTGAAGCTATTTAAGGGGAGCGCTCAGGTTGTGGGTCGAAAGTCTGACCTGGCGATTTATTCCGAGGAGCTGGCAACCTATAGCTCCGACGATAAATTTGACCACAAAGCTGCCGATGGCTTTATTTACGTATGGGGTTTGCCCACCCGCGTTTGGTCAGAAAATCTGCGTAAAGGTTAGGGAAAATCGGGGGTAAAACCCTGAAGGGGTGTCACGGGGAGAGGACTGTTAAAACAGAAGCGTATCCCTCCCCATCGGTCCCATGGAAAATTTGTCACCCTCCAATTCAGTCCATTCCAAAGGCACCCTTTGGACCAATGTGATTGCCCTCGCCATTCTCCAGGGGGCGATCGCTTTTGCATGGGTCGCCTACCGTGCCTATTTGCCGGTGTTATTTGAACAGGTGGGGCTGCCGGGCACCGAAGTTCCCGTTAGTCGCGGAGAGGACTTTCTGGCGATCGCCCTGGAGCCGATGATGGGGTTTTGGAGCGATCGCTATCGAGCCACCTTAGGAAAACGATTTTCCTTTGTGGCGGTGGGCGTGGGCATTGCAGCGTTGATTTTGTTGGTGGTGCCAGCGATCGCCGCTGGACGTAGCCCGGTGATGGGCATTATTTTGACCGTGTTGCTGATTGGCTGGGCGATCGCCATGGCCGCCTTTCGTAGCCCGGCGATCGCCCTGCTGCGCCAGTACGCCTTGGAAACCCGCCTAGCTCAGAGTATGGGGTTGTTATTATTTGCCATGGCTATGGTGGGAGCCTTCGCCAAACCCCTGCAAACCTTTCTGTTAGCCCTCGGCGCACCCACTGCCCTCGGTGGCAGTTCATTGGTGTTGGTGGCCAGCGCTGGAGTGTTGCAGCTAGTGAAACCGGAGCGGAAGTTAACCACCATTGACATTCCCGAAGCGCCACCGTCCCTGAAAGCCAGCGTGCAAACCACTCCCTGGACCACTGTCGGGCAGGTGCTGTTGCTAGGCGGGGCGATCGCCTGGGGGCTAAGGCTTATTGTGGGCAGCTTGGGACCGGTGCTGGTGGATACGTTTCCCACCATTACCCCCGGCCCTGCAATTTTTGCGTTTCTATTTACCGCCGCCTGCCTCGCCGTCCCCGCCGGAGCCCTTAACAGCCTATGGGGATTGCGAAAAATGGTATCGGGCGGAGCGCTGATGCTAATGCTGACGGTGACGGGTTTACAAACGCCCCTGCCCGTTAACGCCGTCATTATTTTTATCGTAATTTCAATGTTGGCGTGGACTGTGGTGTTTAACGGTGCCATCCCTCTGGCGTTTTTGGCATTGACTGGCGATCGCGGTGGCTTAGCAGTGGGCTCCTACTTTGGTGGCTTTGCCGCGGGTATGGCTTTGCTTAACTGGACCCCCTTCGCCGATATTCTAGAAACCACCTCCAGCCGCGCCGGTGCCAGTGGCATCGTATTTGCAGTGATCGCCTTTTTAACCTTTCAACTGGGGCGATCGCGCCGAGCCAAAACCTCCCAGCTATCCCAAGCAGAATCCCAATCCGCCACCTAAAAGTAGAAAAATGCCCAATAAAAAGCCCCCTTGATTAAGGGGGGATGGGGATCCTCTGAGGCCTAAGCTTTCAGCCAAAGATTTTTATGAACGGGTAAAGGGCAACGATCCCCTCTCAATCTCCCCTTGTTAAGGGGAGATTGAGCTTGATTACATTTGCCGCTACTTCGTTTCTGGCATCAGACACTTATCGGAATCGCAGCCGGCTGGTCCCTCTTCCTGTTGTTGTCCAGAGTCATACCGGGCCAGCGCCACGTTGAAATTATCAACGGTGCGCCGCTCCAGCATCTCTTTCACTAATTGACCGTAAGTACTGCGGTCAATTTTTTCGAAGGGCAACCGGGGGAAGGGCGCATCGAAACGCGCCAGCAGTGCTGCACTCATATAGCCCTCGTTATTCTGTACCGCCTGGTGAATGCGCTGGGCCAACGGCTCCACCTCTTCCTCGCGCAGCTCAATGGTGGCGGAGGTATTGTGGGCGGTGTAGCACGTTTGCACTTGCATATAGAAATCAAACTGAGCTAGCGCCGAGAATTTTTCAATGGCAATATCATCTGCCCCCGGCAAATCTGCCCAGGACACCGACACCGGAATTTCCACCAGCCACTCGGAACAGCGCGGATCAAAGGGATCGTTCAGCAAATTGCCCGCGTCATCCTTATCTGCCTGGGACGGCACCACGTTGTAGCCATAGTCCATACATGCCCGCGCCACCGGATCGTTTTTGCGGAAGGTGATGCGTCGAATAAATCGAGCAGCTTTGGGCGGGTGCCAGCCGGGAGAAGATCCCGTGAGCAGGGATTTCGTGCCCGCCGGTTGGACGGTGGTGCAGCGGTTGGGGCGGGTTAAGTTATGGCGATCACAATAATCCCACACCGTTTCATTCACCGTATTCCGCCAGCGGGTCAAAAACTCCGCCTCTTTTTGCTTAAAGGTGAGCCCCACCACGGTGTCGGGACGTCCCGCCTCCCACCATTTCAGCCAGTCCACCCCAAAGGCTTTCACAAAGAAGTCGAACAAACCGGTGAAGGACACCCCCACAATGGGATCAATTTCCCGGCTGAAGCGATAGCGATCCTCCTGGAATTGGTGATGGAGCAAGGACGCCACCGCTAAACCGCCCGCCCGGAACGCATCCCCTTGGGCTTGCAGGTCCTTTGGATCCAGCTGGTTCAGGTGAATCTCCGCTAAGTTGCAGTGGAAATCCTCCCCAATAATTTCTCCGCAGGGGTTCAAACCGTAGCGCCCCATTCGATGATCCAACACGGCGTCGCTTTGGCTGGGATCCTGATTTTTTAGCCACTCTCGACCGTTGCCCGCCTCGTAAGCCGCAATAAATTCCTGCTTTAGCTCCGACGTTACAAGGTCAGCACTGGCCCGGACGATCGCCTCCCCAGCCCACTGGATGGCCCCCTCGCCAGAATAAAACTGCTTGCGCACCGCGTCGGTACACTCTTCCAACGTGGGCTTGCGATGGAAAACGCGGGTATGGTTCGCCATGCGCAGGGCATCTCGCTCTGGGTCAATGCGCCAGTTGCCATTATCGTCCTGCTGCCACAAATTATCCTTCGCCGTCGCCCCCGCCACGTCCTCGCTAGAAAACTGGCGCATCCCGGCACTGCGACGCACATTGCCTGCCACTACTACCACGGCAGCCTGGTCAATTAGCAAGCAGCACTCCACTGACGTGAGCTGTCGCCCCACTGCCTTGTTGAGAATCCGCACCAGCTTGTGGTACATGTCGGGCACTTTGATGGGATTCGCCACGCCGCCAAAGCCTTTCAGCACCTCGCCCGTGGGACGAATATGGCGAATATTAATGGTGATATTCACCGTGGCGTCGAACTGTTCCGCGCTCGATAGCTCCAGCACCGTTTGGTAAGACTTCACCCAGCCCTGACGACTGTCGCCCACCGTAATGGTGACCGCGTTACCAGCGATCGCCACAGAGGTCTCTTCCTGGCGCTCCCCGGCGGGAACCTCTCCCTGGGTACCCGCCACCGCCACCGTCAGCCTATTGCGAATGGGCGGCAACTGCCCCACGTGCTCTGGCTCCAGCACCGCACCTGTGCCGCAGCCCATCATCGCCAAATCCATCATCAGCCCAAACGCCCGCCAGTCCACCACATTGGTGCTGGTGCAGTTGTAGGCACCGGAAAAATTCGACGGCTTCTCCAACCATTCGGTGCCGCCCACCCACAGCCACCGCCCCGACGGCAGTGCCTGAATATTTTTGTGCATGCGACGTAGCAAATTACACTCTTCGTCGCTTAATTTGCCCAGCTTTTTCAGCCCCTTGATGACGCGATCGCCCACCTGTTGCCACGTTTCACGCTGTCCGTTCACACGGCGACTGTAGGTGCGATAAAACACTGGATATGCCGTTGGGGCAGCGACCGGAAACTCCTGATATTGGGGGCGATCAAGTTCTCGAACCATGGATACCTCGAGGAAGTATTTGGAATTACGAGACAACATCATAGCCTAGGGCGTCAAATCAAAATGCTCGTATATAACGCTAAATGTAGAGATCAAGAACGACGATTTTACTGGGTTGGCGCTAAGTACAGTTTTCATAAACGAAGGCGACGGCAGTTTTTACACCATCGTCGCCTCAAGATTTCGCTAGTTTTCAATATGATCAAACAACAAAGTAAACGAACCGTTACTAAGCATTAATCTTCGAAAACCACTGTGTTGCCCTCCGTCGCAAGTGTCCCGTGTAGGAGGGTAATTTCGTTCATTGAGATCTCTGTTCTGCGCCTGGCTAGGGTAATGCCCCTTGTGCGCATTACTGAGAATTAAGATTCCAGTCGTAGCTCAAGTGCTTGAAACGATACTTGGAGTCTTTTAAGTAAGATTGGTTCTCACTGTCCAGGTGCTGGGCAATAAAGTTCAATACGGAGCGATCCGTGTCGTTATGACCTTCAAAGCCCGTATCGGTGCCGTAGGTTTTCTCAAAATCCTCGCCGAACCATTTGAAAATCGACGAAACTCCCACTTCGTTGTTCTCTTTGTCAATGGTGAAGTGGCGAGAATCAGACACAAATTGCAGGGTTTGTTCTTCTAGTTGCTGGTCCAGGCGATCGCCCACAAAGGCTTCAGCTCGCAGGAAAGGACAGCCAATCGACGCACAAACGATCGCCATATGCAGTCGAGGCTCATTGAAATCGACGCGCAACACATCGTGTTCAATATTATTTAGGGTCATTTTCTCCCCTAAAACCGTAAACTCAATTTTGTCCCAAACGCCGTTAATTCCGCGGATACTTTCCACGGGATAGTTATCAATAATTGCCTGCAACGTTAGGGAATTGTAGGCATTAATCCAAAAGGCAATTTGCTCCGCTTCCGACCAGCTGTCATAGGTTTCGCGAGACACAGCAGCCAAATCCGCATTAAACCGGTCCAAGCCCTCCCGGTTTGCCAGCAACCCTTGATAATCCACCTCGCCGACGTCATTAACGTAGGTGCTCAGAACTTCGTTGTAACCGTCGTAGGAAAACTCTTCCCCTTGGGCGACCCCCGACTTAGAGAGCAGCTCCTCTCCCGAAGCCGGCTCCACAGGAGTTTTGCCAAAGCAGCCCGGCAGTAAGAATAGCGAGCCGCCCAGGGCAGAGGCTAGAGCGATCGCCCGCAACGCCTTGAAGGGTTTGCCGGTGGGATTACGAAATACGGAGAAAGCCATAGCCACGCTCCAAAATAACAACGCTGATAGTACTAACTTTCCCGATTCAAACATAGGCTCTAACTCGCCCTCAGTACGGCAATACCTACTGATTTTGTAAGGCGATCGCCCTAATCCAGTGAGCTGAAATTGTTGTAAATGCTAGCGATTTTGCAGGGGGACTTTCTGTTGGAAACTGCCGCCGAGACGGTTGCACGATAGGCATGTGAAGTGATGGGCACATCGTGGATTTCGATTCGATATAACTGAGTCAGTGAAATTCAGCGGTTAAATCCAGCGGCTAAAACTATGGCGACTTATTTGGTGACCGGGGCAAATCGCGGCATTGGTTTGGAGTATTGTCGGCAGATTAGTGCTCGTGGGGATAAGGCAATCGCTGTGTGCCGCAACAGTTCCCCTGAACTGGATGGCTTGGGCATTCAAGTGGAAACTGGGGTGGACATCACTTCAGAAAAATCCGTCAACGCACTGGCAAAAAAGCTAGAGAACACTGCCATTGATGTGTTGATTAATAATGCCGCAATTGTTGAACGCGTCAGCTTAGAAAACTTAGATTTCGACAGTATTCGGCGGCAGTTTGAGATTAATGCGATCGGCACTTTGCGCTTCACCCAAGCATTAATTCCTAACCTTAAGCCTGGTTCAAAGATTATTATTATGACCAGCCGAATGGGCTCCATTGATGACAACACATCCGGTGGTTCCTACGGTTATCGGATGTCAAAAGTTGCGGTGTCTATGGCGGGCAAATCGTTAGCCGTTGATCTGAAGACCGAAGGTATTGCCGTGGCAATTCTTCACCCAGGATTAGTACAAACTCGAATGACGAACTTCAATGCCAATGGCATTACACCCCACACTTCTGTGCAAGGATTGTTAGCTCGAGTTGATGAACTTGATATAGAGACAACAGGGACTTTTTGGCATGCCAACGGTGAAGTCTTACCCTGGTAAAGCTTGCTGAGTCTTCCTTTCTGGATAGAACTCACACAACTCATCAAGTCGGCAATGAAGGTGATGTCAGAGCATTAGTGGTTGGCTCGTGAAATTTCTCTGTTACTGCTTCGAAGCAGACTCTCTTAGGATTTGCGAAGATTAGATCAATGGGTGTGAAAATACTTGTTTCCATGTCTTAAAATTGATTGTAAGGACTTCTTGGTAAGCTAGCCTGGCATATGTGTAGCTCAATACGGAAAAAAATTAGTTGACCATGATCGGAAAATCAGTTTTTTTCCCATTTGACAAAAAAATCAGAGATCGACTTGAGATAGCACATGTCAAAGAGCAGGCTGTCTTTCAGCTATGGAATTATCAACTAGTCGCCGTCTCCACGATTGAGCGTGGTTGTTTTAGCCAGTGTATTGATTCTAGTAGCGCTGATCAGTGGAAAACAGAGATAAATAAGTTGCGAGTTGAGAGTCAAGACTCTTTTTTACTAGATACAGATATTGATTCCCTTCAGAGTAAGGTGAGAGAGGCGGAACGGATTTTTGTTTCCCGAGTTCGTGAATTCACCGATGCAATAGAGGAGAAAGAGAGAGAAATTCAACCTGAATCTCGTATTCAGTCACTTGCGAAAGGCTTTGTCACACTATTCGATAACGCGTATAGACAGGGTTTAATAAGACCTCAGGATAGAGCTGAAGTTGAAGCCACCGTAGCTCAATACTATTCAGCCCTGAAGAAAAATATCCATGATCCAAGCTTGAGACGGTCAGTGAGAATGGAGCTGGTCAACAGTTTTATTGTTGATTACTATGAGAGTGTAATGAGTATTTATAAGGAAGCTGCTAATAGAAAAAGATGAGATCGTATGGTCATTGTCCTACTATATTTTTTTTTCATTTTTCTGCTAGAGGGATTACTGGCCTCCGCGATCATGACTTATTTTTCTTGGTTGAGTCAGAAGAGAAGGCGTAGACAAATAACTCCTTTTGAAAGGTTTCAGCAGGCCATTATTAGCATCCCGGCAAAGCCTATACTTCGTGCTGTATTGTCAAGGGATCCAGTCGGCATCCGATGGATAACCACGACATCGAGTGTCGCAGAGGAGCTGAGCCTTTATCCTTGCAGACGCCCAGTGATCCTGCTGTCAACCTTCTTAGCTCTGCGATCGAATTACAGAACCATATCAAGGTCAAAACCCATACGTTAAAAGTCGAACTCGGTCACGTTAACCCTATCGAAACCCAAGCGCTTTGGGATGAACTACTAGAACGTTTGGAGGAGGGAAGTCTTTAAAGTCAGATAACTTTTTCAGTCTCCGCTTGTAAGTCGCGCTAATATTTGAAATTCCGCTGCCCAGAGATGAACCGACGGGCGGCGGGATTTCTAGGGAATAGAAAATCTATAGCTTTCTGCTACTACTCAGTGCTTATCAAGACACAGTACAGGTGATAAGCTAACTTGCCATAAACAAATATTCCTGAGGGTTCCAGCGCGATCGCGACTCTTCAATGTGCATATTTTTTCGATCCTTTTTCAGGTGGTGAGGGCTGCTTTCAAAGGATAAGGAAGAGGGCAAGGGATCGGGGGGATATTTCGCTTTGATGAATTGGGCGATCGCTATCTGCCACAGCACCTGAACCGAACCAGAACACTGCCATTAGCGCTGACTAAATAATGCAGCAATTGATGATGCGCCTTAGACAATATAGGCAGTTTTTGGGTTTTCAGCGGCAAAACCTTACCCTGATAATTGTTTTCGGTAAAAACCATTTCTCAGCTCGACTGCCCTGAGGGCAAAATTAAAGCACAATCCTAAGAATATTTTTAAGATTTCAAGTGAAGCGGCTGATCAGAAAAATTATTAGATTCATCAGAAGAAAGCTTAGACCTGCTCCAAAGGGTGTAAGCCCGCCTATTGCAACTAATATTCGAGCAGCACGGGCAATCTATGACTTTTCAGAAGAGCTAACCTACGAATCAATTCCTGAGACAGCAATTCATGATGCAAAAAGACTATTGCTTAATGGAGTTGCATCCTCACTCCTAGGACGACAACGACAGGAGAATGAATCCCTTTTAGACCCCCTAGCAATTACAAAGAACTCAGGACCATGCACCGTTTTCGGGCATAGCTATGGCGTTAAGTTCACCGACGCAGTATTTCTAAATGCAGTTCATGCTCAGGTTTACGATAGCAATGACGGTCAAGCACGTGGAGCGTCCCATTTCGGACGCGTTCTAATACCGGCGCTATGTGCTGTTGCTGAGCAAAAGCAGGTAAGCGGAAAAGAACTACTTGCTGCCATTGTCTTTGGCTACGAAGTTGCCCACCGAGTTTATGTCAAGTATCGCCGTAACCGTCCTGATGGCATCGGTGTTGCAGCAGCAATTAGTAAGCTGTTGAAGCTACCTCTGGAACAGTTTACTAATGCCATTTATCTTGCAGAACAACACGGTCCTATCGTGTATCCAGGACCTAGGAATATTGATACGTCTGCAAATCATATCTGTAACGCATTCCTTGCTCGAGGAGCTGTTGAAGCAGCCTTTCTCGCTCAAGCAGGCATAACAGCTAATCCAATGGGTACACAACTCTTCCTAGAAAAAGATCTTCCCGGTGGGCAACAAGAGTTTCCTTTTCTAATCGGTGATGTCTATATCAAGCCCTATTCTGTGTGTAGATTTCTTCATAATTCAATTGAGATTATTCTGTCATTAAAGCAGTCCTATCCAAACTTAGTTAATGACATAGAGCACATTGAAGTTGAGCTAGGAAAAGGTGCCAACTTTGTTAGGAAATTTGTTTCGCCAGATGCTTACTATAAGTCTGCACAGTTCAGTATTCCCTTCAATGTAGCGTGCGCGCTGCTGTATGGAGAAGTTAATCATCAGCAGTTTGAGCAGCCGTATATCTCGAATAAAAAGGTGCAAGAGCTACAGAGAAAGGTGCTTGTTCAGTTGAATCCAGATAACAATCTCCACCGTCTAGGGAGTGGTGCCTATCCAACAACTATGACGATTTTCCTGAAGGATGGTTGTCATATCCACAGGGAAAAAATTTATCCTAAAGGCTCTGCTCAGAACCCATTTTCAGATCAGGAGTTGATTGATCAGTTTTATAGTTGGGCTGATGGAGCGATCGCTGAGGACCGCAAGCAACAGTGTGTAGACATGGTTTTCAACTTGGAAAATGTAGGCAATATCGGAGAACTTATGAGTTGCCTACGATCTGAACCGGTTTAATAAAAACCTTGTAAGGAACGGGCGATCGCCCTTCCAGGAAATCACCCTATCCTTGAACGCAACTTGTTATCTATAGAGTTATCAACTGTCACCGTTCCTCACATCTTCCCGAGGATTCCAGCGCGATCGCGACTCTTCAATATGCATATTTTTTCGATCCTTTTTCAGGTGGCGGGGACTGCTTTCAAAGGATAGGGAAGAGGGCAGGGGATCGGGGGGATATTCCGCTTTAATGAACTGGGCGATCACCTCATAGGACGGAGAAAAATTATCCCCAATCGGTTCACCTTCCATCGCAGGAGACTCGCGTAACCTGGCAGAAAACCAGCCAGTTCCGTCATCAAAGAATCGCTCGGTGGTTTCTCCGTAGGTGTTGTAAGGATGATATTGCAAGTCACTGGGGGCTTTAGCCGCGACCCAGGACACGTATATCCAATACTCACTGAAAGTGCCGAATTTATTGGCTGATCGCATCATCAACAATAGCCAATGATCGTCGGACTTAAAGTAAGTTTGAACCTGTTTTGCAAAGGATTTTAAATGCTCCTGCTTAAACCACATATGGTGGGGCACGAAAGTACCCACTTCATCGCTGGCGGGCTCTACCCCCAACACCGACTCGATCCAGGTTGCCCACCTACCCACGATCGCCGGATTTCCCCAATTTTTATGCTGTAACAAAGCGAAGGGATGCTCATTCCCAGACTCAGTTTCTTGAATCAGCGGCCAAGTATCTACGGGCAATAAATCGCTGTCCCAAACCACATACCATTCGCTTAAATTCTCAATGCCCTCATAGGCTCCTAGCTTTAGAAGCTGTTGATAAAACCAGCCTGGGGTATAAAGGGATTCGCCTAAGTCGATTTCTGCGCAAATGGTTTCTTTACTGAGTCCGCAGGGTTCAAAAAAGGATTCTTCCTCATGGCAAAACACCGGTGCAGTATCCCAATTTTTTGCCTGTTCCTGAAGCGATCGCGCCTGAGGACCGGGAGCAATAACGTGAATGGCTCGCGGTTGATATTGCGTTGTTAATCCTTCCAAAACCGCCCGCGTATTCCAGCGAATTTGAAATAACGGAATCACAAAATCAAACGCTTCCTTCGCCATTATTTTCCTCAGTTTCTACGGTAATTCTGTTGCTCAATTAAAACCCCTTCCCATTGAAAAATAAGAAAGGGGTGCAATAAGTTTGCTTTGTCTTTTAATTACTGGTCAGAAAGGAGTTAGAAAGACCAATAAATATCGCTTTTCTAACCCCGATTTCCAACAGTGATTAGCCAGCGGTTAGCATCTTTTCAGCTTCAGCCGCGCCTTCTGCCAAGGCACCAGCAGTGGTGGGCAGATGGTGAGCAATGGTAGACGGATCTTCCAAGCCCACATCACTGCACAAGGGATCGATACCCAGACCCTGGCGAGGATACTCCTCACACACGGTGCGATACTCTTCGATCGACGCGAATAGCTCTTCCTGGCTGATATCGTTCAAATAACCACATTCGCCGATGGATCCCTTAGGCAACGGAGCCACCAAGTTGCGCCCCCGCTTCTCAAAGATCTTGATTTGAGATTCCCACAGCAGCTCCTTGTTCTCCATGATCTCGTGCCACAGGCTCAAGCCAAAGGAGCTGATCAGACCCAAAATCCGGTGGAAATCCTCGTCGGAAATCCAGCCCATCTTGAAGCTGAGATACGCGCCGAAGCCCATGCCGATCGCCACCGCGTGACCGTGGAGCAGACCCGCTTCAATCTCAAAACCGGGGGACCAAGTGTGACCGTAAGCGTGGGGGCGACACTGGTGGGTTTCGTACAGGTTGTCGTACTCTGCCGCCACATAGCTGCGCAGGGCACCACCCAAAATCTTCTGGGACAGCTCGTCAATATCGGAGCCGGGCTCACACTCGGCAGTGCCGAAACGGGTACGAATCAACTCAGGACCCGCCTTCTCCATGTTTTCAAATAGCTCCCGATCTTTGGTCACCGCCATCTTGATGATTTCAATGATGCCGTGACGCAACCAGCCCTCATGCAAGGTGGTGAAGAAGAAGCGATCAGTCAGAGACAGGATGGGAGGATGGTATGCCCCAAATAGGTTCTTGTAGCCAAAGCCGTCGCAGCAAGTACGAGGGGATGGACCCGCATCAATACCGGCAACGATGGACGTGGACAACATCACGTAAGGAGTGTTGCGGTGGTACAGAGCGCAAGCCAAACCGCCCGTATCCGCCAACACGCCGCCGCCCACAATCAGCACGGGCTCGTTTCGCGAAACCCCCAAGCGCTTCAAGTCACCCAACATCCGCTCAACGGTGTAAATTCCCTTGTCCACTTCCATGGCGCGGTACACCAGCTTCTCCAGCTTGATGTTGTGGGTATCGAAATAATGCTCAAGCTGCTCGCCGTAGAACCGCTCCACATTTTGGTCTACCAGGCAAACGCAGCGTCCCAAGGAAACATAAACGTCCCGCAGGGTGGTCTCCTCTGGATCCAAAACTTTGTCCACCAACCGCACAGAGGTGAAGGTGTGGGAACTGATGACCGCTTCCACATGGCGATCGTTGTCGGTGGTTTCCACAAACCCTTGGCTAGCCCGGTAATTTGAGGTGGGGTAGATGGCGTGTGGGTTTTCCTTAACCAGCTTCTCCGCCAACCCAGCGTAAAAGCCAGTGGAATCGATGGACTTCAAGTAGTCCAGGGTTTTAATTTTCCCCTTCTCAGTGGCGTTAATCGCCGTAGTGAAAGTGGCGCAAGCTTCTCCAACCTTGGCATCGAAGGGCAACAGCACCTCCGACAGGTTCTGGAAGAGCATACCTAGGGAAAGGTTTAAACAGCTGCGTAAACTGCGACAGGCGGAAATTCCCTTAACTGCATTTTCCGCCGCAAAGTCCTCGCCTAGTTCCTTGGAAAACGCGGGACTTTCAATAAGCGCTAACAACAAATCTCGCGCTAGATCATTACCGAGAAAAGCCTCTAAAGCAGAATCTACATTCTGAGAGACCAGGGGAGCGATGTCGCAAGCCCCAACGAACGCTTTAATTGCCGAGGTTGTCTTTGTCATTGTCAATTCTGAGAAGAACCGTACGTTGCGATATCGAGCAGAGCCAAGTCGCCCTTGTCAAACAAAGTTACCATAATGACACAAGGTCAATAAACCGTAACCTTGTCTATGATGTGTGCTCCTGGTGGTTTTAAGGCTGGGACTATGACAAGGAACTTTAGCGGCAAGTCTCATGGACTTAGATAATAATCCTGTTCCCAGCAAACAAGAGTTAAAGTTCCGGCTGTTGCGCTCTTACATCAGATGAGCCAAACGTAATAGATTCAGATCCGTGCTTACAGTCAAAATTGAGACAATTTGAGCAAAAGAAATCCTGTATGGTCCCATAATTTGTATATCTAGAGACAATTTATTAAAGCCTTATATCGCCCAATTGAAGTTGTGATGAAATAAAATTTAGATTAAGTACCCCTAGTCTTTATTGAAGCCAAAGTAGCTAAAAAGCCCGTAAATTCACTTTTAAGGTCTATGAATTGATTTTTGATGACTTAGAAATAGGGAGATATCTTCCAAAAGGAGTATTTTATTGGGGCAAGATGATGGGTTTATTAGAGTTCCAATAACTAAGATTAAGGATTGAATAAGATTAGTGATCTGCTCTGCACTGTGATCGATAAAACAGAGCTTGTGTAGCATGAGTTTAGGTTCAGCGATCTGACTTTGACAGTTGTTAAGTAGGGATTATTTCTAAACTGTTTTGGCATTAAAGTTGGGGTTGCTGTTGGGTTGTGCAGTGGATTCCACCGCCCCCTGCGGCAATGCCATCGATGTTAAGGGCGATGATCTTCCGTTGTGGAAATAGGGATTGCAATGTTTCTTGGGCGTAACGATCCGCGCGGGGATCGCCGAATTCGGGGATCAATACTGCGCCGTTGATGACGTAGAAGTTGATATAGCCGGCAGCAAATTCTGGATTGTTGAACGTGGGGCGCACTGCGCGAGGCGCGGCGATGGTGAAAATTTCTAGGGGATTGCCGTTTGCATCCGTTGCTTGTTCCAATACTTTTAAGTGAGTTTTGGTGACGGCGTGGTCGAAGGATTGGGGGTTGGGGTCGGTGGCGGCGACGACAACGCCGGGGCGAACAAAGCGGGCGTAAAAGTCGATATGACCATCAGTAATGTCGCGATCGCGAATACCCGGCAGCCAAATAATTTTCCGCAGTCCTAGTAGAGGCTTAAGAATTTCCTCGCAGCGTTGTTTCGTCATTCCTGGGTTGCGATTGGAATTCAGAATCGAGCTTTCCGTCATCAACGCAGTGCCGTTGCCGTCCACCTCAATGGCGCCGCCTTCCAAGGTAATAGGCGCTTGAACGGGCTGAGCTTCGGTTTGGGCGATGACAAAGTCGGCAATTTTGGCATCTTTGCGATGGGTTTGCTTATTGCCCCAGCCGTTGAAATTGAAGTTGATTGCGCCAGGGATGCTGTCGGGCTTTTGGACGAAAACAGGACCAATGTCGCGCATCCATAGGTCATCTAGCGGGGCTACCACCAGCTCCACATCGGTCCCACACTTTTGGGCTGCGATCGCCTCTTCTTCCCGCCGCACCACCATGGTCACCGGCTCATATTGGGCGATCGTCCGGGCGATAAGCGCCAAATTATCTTGCACAACTTCTAACATGTCGGATCCCCAGATTTGGCGGCTGGCACCGAAAGCCATCCAGGTGCGGGCATGGGGAGCAGTTTCGTCGGGCATCGTCCATTGGGTAGTGTCTAGGGTGCGGGCAATCTCACTATTGGCATTTTGGTTGCTGGTCGCTTGACCGCTGGAGCTTTGGCAACTGGCCGCCAGGTGAGTCATGGTAAATGCGCCTGCCCCCTGCGCCAGAAACCGGAGCATGGAACGACGTCCAATGGGATAGTTCATGGGCGTTTAGGGGGTAATAGAGTTTGCTTTAGGGGATGGAGTTTCTGTCAGTTTGGTCCAAAAAAATCCCGCCACAAAGGGAGCCCACATCAGCATTCGCTCTATGGGGCTATAGGTCCAATTTTTGTCCGTTAATGTATTTAGCTGCAGCAAGAAATACATAAATGAAGAGATGCTCATTAGCCGAATTCCTAGGTTTCGACTAAAGGTGGAAAATGGAACGATCCAACTGAAATACCAAATATGAATAATTGGGGAAAAAATCAGTAAGGTAAATAAATAAGATTCGGCAAAAGTGGCAAATTTTTTACATTTTTTCAGAAGGAAAAGGATGGCGATCGCCAGAGGGATTGCGTAGTATTTATTGGTGCCTTCAGCGGTGGTGCTGGGGAAGATTACAGAGACCCAGTAGGGGATAAGCTGAGCGCTGCGACCATTAGAAATAAAGCTGGATCCGAGGGGCAGGAAGGTGCAGGATTCGGCGCTGCAAAAACTTAAGCCGGTCAGAAGGAAGGGCAATACTCCTAAGCCTAGAATTATTAACGCTGACTTGAAATCAAGATTTTTTAGGGAGACTATCTCTCCCTTTCGTTTATTTTCTATGCCTGGTAACTGCTTGAATTGAGTGTGTTCCTCAGGGCTTTTTAGAAGTTCTTTTGTTTTACGTATCTGTCTCTTATTTGTCAGTTTGTGGAAAGCAATAAAAAATAGAATTGGGAAGGAAATCCATTTAATTGCGCCACCAATGCCGATCAGCAGTGCGCTCCAATAGTGATGACCTCGGTCCCATGCCAACCAAGCACCAACCATCGCCAGCACCAGCCAACTGTCATAGTGTCCTCCCCCAGCAAAGGAATATAAAATGACCGGATTCCAGGCGTAGGCGAGGGTGTTTAAATATCCAAATTTGCGGCTGAGGAGCCAGCAAACCGCCAGGTCAGCAGCAATAAAGGTGCTTTTGAAGAGCAGCACCGAAGGGGTAATCGCTGAGAGTAAGCGAAAGCCCCACTGGGTCAGAGGTGGATAAATGGCGGATACGTGCAGGTGGTTCATTAATATCCACCAGTCCGTGCGATAGGGAATTAGCTCTGGGGAGTTGGGGGGTAGGGCGAAGGGGTTAAAGCCGAGGTTTTGGATATAGCCTTCCCAGAGGTAACGCCAAATATCGTTGCCGGGGTACATAAACAGCAGGATTAGGCGCAGGGCGATCGCCACCCCCCAAAACCAGCGCCCGCGAATATGCTTGATAGTCCACGATGCGGCAAACCCCAGCAACATCACCGTGGACCACACCATCATGCTGCTTTGGTGGTCAACGAAGCGGAAGTCCCCATAGGGTTGTACTAAGACTGCGCCGAGTATCAGTAAAGTGGCGCTGAGCAGTACTGGGGAAATGCCCTCGCGGCGAATGCGGCGGACGTATAGGTTGCCCACGGTGGACAGGATGATGGTGCCCGCTTGGAACGAGCCGCGGATAGTGCCGGAAATTTTGGAACGACCCCCCTGACGCTGACGGTAGCCCACGGGGATTTCCACAATTTTTAACCCCAGCTCGGCGGCGCGGATTTGCATTTCCACGGTCCAGCCGAAGCCGCGATCGCGCATACCAATCTCCTCCAGCGCCGATCGCCGAATGAGCCGCAGGGGACCCAAATCCCCATAGCGCTCCCCCCATCCCAGGCGAATTAACGTGGTAGCCAGCCCATTGCCAAAATTTTGCACCGGGGTCATATGGATTCGCCCGTCTGCTGTGGCTCGGCGATCGCCCAGGATAAAATCCGCCCCAGACGCCGCTGCTTCCCAAAACCGGTCCAACGGATCCAGCACATCGCTGCCGTCCCCATCGCAAAACAAAATCCATTCAATATCGGCGGGCATATCCTGCAACCCCCGCCAACAGGCGCGACCGTAGCCAGGGACAGGCTCCTGCAACACCTCCGCTCCAGCGTCTCGAGCAATGTCAACGCTGCCGTCACTGCTGCCGTTGTCCACCACTCGAATGCGCGATAGCCCCCGGTGTTGCAACTCCCCCACCACATTGCCGATGGTGTCCGCTTCGTTGAGCACCGGGATTAATACTAGGGTTCGGTGCAGGGAAAACGATGGAAACTCTGGCGGTAAGACCAACGGCGATGATGGCGGCAGTGGGTGGCGATCGCCCATAGCAGTTTCCCCGAAAGTTGCTTTTAGTGACCGTCCCCATCATCCCTTGGATTTTCCCGGCTGCCTAGACGTTGGAACATGGACAGCAGCCCCAAAAAAACTGTTGCAGCATTCCCCTATGGAAGAAGCTGCTAAATGACAGCATATTTACGCACGATCTTGATCAGGGACTGATCATTATCCCCCTTTTTTCTTCTCACTTATCATGGCGGCAACTTATTCGCTTAGAAAAAACTGGCGTAGCTGCTCCAGCACTAACTCTGCACCAATCGGAGGATTAATGCCAAGCCATTTGTAGATGGTGGCGAAGAACACTCGACCTTCTTGACTAGCCGTAAGTAATTGAGCAATTTCGCTGGCTTCCCAATCCTGTTGAATCGACTGGGTCTGACTTTTCTCCATTAACTCACTTGCTGACTCAGAATTTGAGGGTTTCTGGTGTTGATCAATACTAGTGTCATAGCCCAAAACAATAATGCTGTCAGCATCATTAAATACGGGTAGTTTTTCCACAGAAACTGGCATGTTCAGATTAACGCTGCCGGGAGGGGGAGAAACCAGTTGAAAACCAACCTCCCCTAGCAGGCTCACCAAGTCACTATCCTTGGTAAAAGCAAAGAGCCCTTGATCTAAACGCTGAGAACCTAACAGCAATAGCTTGGGATGTGCCGCCACGCTGTCGGCCAGGTCAGCACGAGCCCGGGCAATATTTGCTGCATGCTGCTGAATCACAACCTCTGCCTTTTCCCTTTTCCCTAACGCGATGGCTAAAGATCGTAAACTTTGCTGCCACTGACCTTTCTGACCACGAGTTTGACAGATTAGCGTTGGGGCGATTTGAGATAACAGGCTATAGTCTCCATTCCCCTCTGCCACAATCAAATCTGGTTTGAGGGCAATCAGCTTTTCTAAAGAAGGGGCAGCGCTTTTACCAAGGTTGACGGGGTGGGTGATGATGCGATCGCCAAAGTACGGAATCTGCTGAGCTGGGTTATTAAAAACCTTGCCCAGATAAATATTCAGCGGTGCAGCATAGCCCGCCGGTTGTTGATCTAGCGACAACAGCAAATTAAGAGTGTAGGCGCTGAGGGCAGCCACCTTCTGAGGCTGCCCACAAACTTGAGTTTCGCCAGCATCATGTTTCACCCATCGACAACTTGATGACGACGATGCTGTGGACTTTAGGGCTGGAGAATTACCAGAGGGGTTTCCGGCAGAGAGACCACACCCAATAATCAGTCCTGCAGTTACAACACTCAAAACGAGCCAATGGGCAATTCGCTTAAGAGGGCACATGATCACTAAAACTCAATTGAGAAAGAGCCAATTACACTAAACTCTTCGCCCGGAGCCACAAAACCACTTCGACCGTTACGGGCATTGGCGACATAATCCACGTCGAATAAATTGCGGAAATTGAGCGCCGCCCGCCAATTGTCCTTTTTGTAAGCAATGACAGCGTTGGTCAGGAAGTAGTCATCTAGCGTAAACGTATTGGCATTATCACCAAAGCGCTCACCCACATAGTTAACCCCAAGCCCCAGCTCCAGCCCTTGTAAAGATCCTGTCTGAATCTCATAGGTGGTCCATAAATTGAAGTTGTGTTCCGGCACCCCATAAATGCGGTTGCCCTCGTTGCCGCTGTTGTCTTCGGTGATATCGGCATCGGTATAAGCGTAGTTGGCCACAATGTTCCAGCCGGGCAAAATCTCTCCGATCACATCCAGTTCAACCCCTTGGCTGCGCTGTTCGCCAGAGGCAACGGAGAATCTGAGGTTGTCAGGATCGGGCGTTGCCACATTGCGTTTCGTCAGGTGGAACAGCGCAAGGTTAATCGTCAGGTTGCCCTCCAGCAATTCAGCCCTCGCCCCCAGCTCAAACTGTCTTCCCTCTTCCGGATCCAAAAAGCTATTGTCAACGGTGACAGCACCGTTGGGGACAAAAGAAGTGCTGTAGCTCCCATAAAATGACAGCTCATCTGTTGGTTGGTAAACAATTCCCACCCGGGGGCTCAAGGCATCATCGTTGCGGCTCATAGACTCAGAACCCTCTGGATTAAACGCCGTTGGACGGCTGAAGGTTGTTTGTTCCACAGTCTCGTAGCGCAGCCCAAGCAAGAACTTCCAACTGTCCGATAGGCTAATTTGATCTTGGAGGTAAATACCGAGGGCTTCAGTGGTATTTTCTCCATTGATAAAGAAAGGAAGGGAGTCAGGATCGGGACGCGGTCCGTAAATTGGGTCAAATATATTCAAAGGTTGTGGGTTAGAAATGCCGATTTTGTCTTGACGGGGGTTCTCGCGTCGAAATAGATCGACTCCAACGAGCAAAGTGTGTTTAAGAGCACCGGTGTTGAATTCACCCACCAGGTTGGTTTGCAGTTCATAGTGGTTCTGCTCCTGATTCCCAAAGATCAATAGTCGATCAAGGTTCCCAGT
Source organism: uncultured cyanobacterium (assembly GCA_937883785.1). GTDB lineage: Bacteria > Cyanobacteriota > Cyanobacteriia > CACIAM-69d > CACIAM-69d > CALGDE01. The sequence goes on along the minus strand of CALGDE010000142.1, from coordinate 3,349 downwards.
AACCTCATCCAGGACGGAGGGGAACAGTACGTCCGTGTCCACATCCGTACGGTTGAATCGGAAAGCATTACGGATTTTCCAGTTGTCGTTAAAGCGGTGCTCAAAGTCATAGCCTGCCCGTATCTTTTCACTCTCAGTCAAGTCGTCTGGATCGCCCAGTACTCGATCAGAAGGAATGTCGGCAATACCATCCCCAAAAGCTACCGTCCCAGTTTCAAGAGGTCCACTGGTGTCGTCGTATTCAAAGTAAACCGTTAGGTCGGTGCGATCGCTAATTTGCCATTTGAGAGTGGGAGCAATAAAAAATCGTTCAAAGTCATTGTCATAGTCCTGCACCGAGTCCTGGGTTCGATAGAGAACATTCAAACGGTAAGTTAAGCGGCCGTCTTCGCTGATGGGACCCGAAAAATCCAAACTGGGCTCAAAAAATTCTCGATTTCCCCCCCGCAGGTTCAGCCCATAAAATGGCTCCCTTGAGGGCTTTTTCGTGACCAGATTGATGACTCCACCCGGTTCCAGCGAGCCAAATAAAATTGAAGCGGGGCCTTTTAGCACTTCAATGCGCTCTAGATTAGCCAGTTCTTGATTGCCAGGATTCCCCTCGGATCCAAAGGTTAATCGAAACCCATCTCGCAGTACCGAAGCACTGGGAAATCCCCGCAAAGTGAATCTTTCAGCAGTGGCCGTTCGCTCTTCTAAAACCACGCCACTCACATTGCGGAGGGCGTCTTCCAGTCGAATAGCCTGCTGAGCCTCCAGAATTGACTCAGGAATCACCTGAATGGATTGGGGAATATCTCGCAGTGGCGTATCAGTGCGGGTGGCGGTAGAGGCATTGGGAAGCACATAACCTTCCTGTTCCCCGGTCACTCCCAGCCTTAAGGGGGCATCGTCCTGGTCTGCCTGGGCGATGCCAGGCACTACACTTAGGGTTAATTCGGTGGTAGCGGTACTAATCTTTGCGGTGGGTGGGGCATCTGATCCAGTGATAACCACCCGAACGCGATCGCCGGATAATGCCGTGACTTCCACTAGGGCAATTTCGGCGGCGGGCTCAAACGCTTGAAATGCTTCCGACAGGGTCAGCGCCGCATTAGAGAGTTCAACAATTAAGGCATCGTTTGACACAGTGGTGCTCGATACAGCTAGTTCACCTGTCGTGTCGAGAATAATCTGTAATCCGGTTTCGTCGGTTTCCAGGCGTACATCAGTGATTTGAACCGGTTCGCCTTGGGCAAGCAATTCCCCAGAAGCATAGGCAGAAGAGGCTCTGTCTAGGGTTTCAGCGTCTGTTTCGATAATATCTTCTGCCGCGAAAGCTCCTTGACCACCAGTCAGGGTAATCAGCGTCAGCAGATTTAAACCCAGTAGCAACTTTTCCATCGTTTTCCTCACACACGCGATCGCCTCAACCTATGGGCGATCGGCAACAGCCTTACGCTTGAGTCTGAAGCGAATTATTCTTGATTAGAATAAACATCCGGTCCAGAAATTCTGAACCCGAAACGCATTTTTTTCGATTACGTTTTTAGGAAATAAAACTACGTTAATGGCAGCCCAATTGCATCGCTTAAAGATGGCGGAAAAACGCTGTCAGAAACCCAATCCCCGTGGGGAAAAGATCTGAGAAATTTGTAGGGAAATTTTGAAGGGCTACACTCGTATGGAGAAAAATACCTGCGCCTTAGCTAGCAAAACCTTGGGACTGAGCTATGTCTCGACTATGAAGCTGCAGCGCTTTTGGATTAAGACCACGCCATTGACGAAATGCGTTGGCAAAGTTGCTGCGGCTGGTGTATCCCACCTTATGGGCAACGGCTTCAATGGGCAAATCCGAGTCGGTCAATAGATGCTCCGCCAGATTCAAACGACAGTGTCTGAGGTATCGAAAAGGCGTTGTGCCATACACCTTATGGAAACCCTGGTTAAGTTTGAAGCGGTTTAATCCCACCTGCCGTGCCAATGTTTCAACGGACGGAGGATTGTTTAGGTTACGCGCTAAAATCCTACCCGCCTGATAGATGCGATCTAGATCGCCATCCACCAATGGATATGAAATACCGTTGGCGTGGTTAAGTTCCTGTAAAAATAAGTCGACCAGTTGGAAAGCTTTACTTTCTAGATAGGTTCGCCGGATTTGCCCGCTATTGGGACAGCTGAGAATGTGATGCACCAGCTGCCGCATCTGTGACGTCATCGACACCCAAAAGCGGCTAAATGAATAAAAGTCTAAATGATTGAATGGGTCTACCGCGCTAGATATTGGGTTAGTAGCAGCAATACCTCCGCTGAGAATGTGGGCGAATGCTGCTTGGGAAGATTTGGCGTCATAACCGCGCTGAAAACGATGCACCCAGCTAGCCCAGTTGAATAACATTGCTTGGTCCTGGGGATGAAGGTGCTTGACCACAGAGTGGGAGTAAGTCTCAAACAGAGAGTGACTGAAGAGGACCTCCACTTTCAACTGGCGGGGATGCGCTGATCGGATACCAAAGCTTTCTTGCAGAGTAATGTGTGGCACAAATGCGCTTTGTCCCGCAGCTGGGCCATTTAGACAAAATTCAAACTCTAGAAATGGAGTGCTGGGGCGGGGGGCTCTGTACAAAAAGGTGCTATTCACTGAGTAATCGATAACGACGAGACTCATCCCTTCCTGCAAAGGAATCGTTTGTGTGTAGCCCTGCCCCACTTGAGGGGATAAAACTTGGATCTGATCGGACGAGTCGGAGTGAAGCAGCCGTGAATCATTGGGGCTACCACGGTGTAAATAGTCCGAGTCTTGATTGAAAAAAGGGATTGCCATAGTGCAGCAGAGTGCAACTGCAACACTTGGCAGCTGGCTTAATGATAATTATTTGCAAAATTATGCCATGGCGAAGCTGGGAGCTGTCATCAATTTAGAATCTAGCGCTTCATCACCTCTTGGTGCATGGTTGAGCTTAGAAAATAGGTTTCCGCCCTTCAAGTAGACTACTGAAAGATGGCTTGAAAAAAGTCCGATCTTGAAATTTGAGGCTGACGATACACGGTCTTATTTCCTCGACGGAGTGCCACTAAGACTATGTCTCTAAGCATGAGAAAATAACGATATTGATTCCTATTAGGTAAGAACGCCCCGCCGCTAATCAGCGTTATGGTACTGCGATTGCAACTCAACTATTGGGATGATTGGCTTTTACCGGGGCATCCAGATGATTCGCGATTGTTTCACGCGGATCCGAGCGATCGCATTTTGGTTTGTCCCGATCACCTCGGCCAGGGCTACATCCAAAAAATCCAGTTACGGGATGATCTAATCCTTAGAGGACGTCTGAAAAGTAAGAAAGCTAACGGAGGTTAATCTGTAATT
>CALGDE010000141.1 GCA_937883785.1 uncultured cyanobacterium | reverse complement strand
CTCTTACTCAAGCGGCTGGCGTCATAAATTAGACTTTTCAGACGTCCTCTAAGACCATCACAGGTCACCTACCGATTTGTATTCAGTTGCCTTGCACAAATGGAATCAGGCTTTATTATTAGGACCAGTGTGGTGTGATTGAGTGTAGAGGATAGTTATGCTGGCTAGACTTTCGTCCGGAAGCCGGATTGGGCGATCGCAGGAACGGCGAAAGCTGTGGCATTATAGTGCCCGCCGTCTCGATGCCAACGCCATCCAAAGGGGATTTGATATTGTTTTTTCCTCATTGGTCCTAGTGTTTTGTTCGCCCATTTATTTAATGCTGGCTGTGGCGATCGCCTTCAGTTCTCCCGGTCCTATCTTCTACGCTCAAACCCGCGTTGGGCGAAACTTCAAGCGGTTTCGCTGCATTAAATTTCGCACCATGGTCACCAATGCCGACGAAATTTTGCAAGAACTCCTCGCCACAGACCCTGACGCTCGCCACGAATTTGAAACCACGTACAAACTAAAAAAAGACCCGCGCATCACCTGGATTGGTCGCTTCCTGCGCGTCACCAGCCTCGATGAATTCCCTCAATTTTGGAACGTACTCAAAGGGGATATGAGTGTTGTGGGACCTCGTCCATTGGTGCCAGAAGAGCTACCCATGTACGGGCGTCACATTCGCCGGGTACTCACCGTGCGCCCTGGGGTAACTGGGCTATGGCAAGTCTCTGGACGTAATAATATTCCCTATGATCGCCGGGTACTGATGGATGTGTACTACGCCTCCACTCGCCACCTATTGATGGATCTGTGGATTATTCTCAAAACCTTCGGCGTGGTTTTTTCTGTTAAGGACAATGGTGCCTATTGAAACCTGTGAAGCGCAAATCATGATCAAAAAGTCGTGATCAAGACGCGTGCTTAGTTGGGAGCTAGAGGCTTTACACAGTAGGGAATCCACGTCCTTCTAAAGGAAAACAAGCCAGAAGCCGTAACCTCCGCCACCATTAAATTTGAGATTTAGCTGAGCAAAGCCTTCAGAGCCCAGAGCGCTGGTGAGGTATAAGCCTTCCTTAACCGTTCGGAATCATAGGCTATGTTGGTGAAAACTTGAGAGTCTATTGCCGTCTCGTGGGAACAATTGAAAGTACCGAAGGACAAAACCGTTGACTGTGGATGTCGCTGCACAATGGCGCATTATTTACACAATCACCACGGACTTGTCATCCCTTCACCACGATCGCAAGACGCCTAAATAACGCCAACGCTAATAACGCCACCATGACGCAATCTAAGCGAGCCCTAATTACGGGAATCACTGGACAAGACGGTTCGTACCTATCGGAACTACTGCTAGAAAAAGGTTACGAAGTCCACGGCATTATCCGCCGTACGTCCACCTTTAACACGGATCGCATTGATCATATCTATGAAGATCCCCACAAAGAAGGGGCACGGCTTCGATTGCACTATGGTGATTTGACCGACGGTACCACCTTGCGCAAAATCATCGAGATGGTGAAGCCTCACGAGGTGTACAACTTGGGAGCCCAATCCCATGTGCGGGTTAGCTTCGACGCGCCAGAATACACCGTCGACGCAGTGGGTCTAGGCACCCTGCGTTTGCTGGAGGCGATTCGCGATTTTCAGCAGCGTACCGGCTACGAGGTGCGCTATTACCAAGCCGGCTCCTCGGAAATGTATGGAAAAGTTCAAGAGGTTCCCCAGCGTGAAACAACGCCGTTCTACCCTCGCAGTCCCTACGCCTGCGCCAAGGTTTATGGGCACTGGCAAACGGTGAACTATCGCGAGTCTTACGATATGTTTGCCTGCAACGGCATTTTGTTTAACCACGAGTCCCCCCGCCGAGGCGGAACCTTTGTGACGCGGAAGATCACCCGAGCGCTGGCGCGGATTTTGGCGGGTACCCAGAAGAAGCTGTTTTTAGGGAACTTAGATTCCAAGCGGGACTGGGGATTTGCGAAGGATTATGTGCGGGCCATGTGGCTGATGCTGCAACAGGATACGCCCGATGATTATGTGGTGGCCACCAATGAAACTCACTCGGTGCAAGAGTTTTTGGAAGTTTCTTTCGCCTATGCAGGGCTGAACTGGCAGGAGTATGTGGAGTTTGATGCTCGCTATTTGCGCCCGGCGGAGGTGGATTTGTTAATTGGCGACCCTGCAAAAGCGAAGGAAAAGCTGGGTTGGGAGCCGTCCGTAACCTTTGAAGAGCTAGTGCATTTGATGGTGGATGCAGATGTGCGCTCCCTGGGATTGCCGCCTTTGGAAGGGAGTAAGGGGGATGACGGGGATATTGCCACCAACCGTGTGCCGGGAATGGCTAGCGCAGGTTAGGGGCCATCGTTAGTGGAAGCATCGTGAGGGCGGGGTGTGGCGATCGCACCCTGTCCACTGTTTTTGGATGATTGATTTGAACTAGTTTTAGGTACTGAGGGCAAAGACAGATGGATTTAAGCAATAAGAAAGTTGTGGTGACCGGGGGTGCAGGGTTTCTCGGGAAGGCGGTGGTGGCTCAGCTTTTAGCGGCAGGGGCCACGGAGGAAAATATTATGGTGCCGCGATCGCGAGAGTATGACCTAACCACTATGGAAGCGTGTCAGCGGGTGGTTCAAGGACAGGATGTGATTGTGCATCTGGCTGCCCACGTGGGGGGCATCGGGCTTAACCGGGAAAAGCCAGCGGAACTGTTCTATGACAATTTGATGATGGGAGCGCAGCTCATTGAGGCGGCCCGTAATAGCGGCGTGGAAAAGTTTGTGTGCGTGGGCACCATCTGCGCCTATCCCAAGTTCACGCCAGTGCCCTTTAAGGAAGAGGATATTTGGGATGGCTATCCCGAAGAAACCAACGCCCCTTACGGTGTGGCGAAAAAGGCGTTGCTGGTGCAGCTTCAGTCCTATAGAGATCAATACGACTTCAATGGCGTGTACTTACTGCCGGTGAATTTATATGGACCGGAGGATAATTTCAATCCTGCCAGCTCCCACGTGATTCCAGCGCTTATCCGTAAGGTTTACGAAGCCCAGCAGCGGGGGGATGCCACCATTCCCGTTTGGGGTGACGGCAGCCCAACGCGGGAGTTTTTATTCTCCGAAGATGCGGCGCGGGGCATTGTGATGGCAACCCAGTCCTTTGAATCTTCGGAGCCTATTAATTTGGGCACCGGCTACGAGATTTCCATCAAGGATTTGGTGGAGTTAATCTGCAAGTTGATGGGCTATGAAGGAGAGCTGGTGTGGCAGACCGACAAGCCCAATGGTCAGCCTCGCCGTTGCCTGGACACCCAGAAGGCAAAGGAAAAATTCGGCTTTGAAGCGAAGGTGAGCTTTGAGGAAGGCTTAAAACGCACCATTGATTGGTATCGGGACAATGCGGCAGCCATCGAAAAGGCAGAGGCGGCGATCGCCTAAACGGTCCCCCTAAACCTTGTACCAAAAGCTAAAAAGCTAACCGCCCGAAATTGCAGCATCAATTTCGGGCGGTTATTCATTGTTCACTGACTTCAAATCTTAAGTTGTTTCAAATTGCGACACTGCATTCTAAATCAGGCCAGACACAAGCTGTAGCACCAGGATTGCCGCCATAGGCGAGAGATCTAGTCCACCCAGGGGAGGAATAAACGAGCGAAATAAGTTTAAGTACGGATCCGTTAGCTGGGTCAAGATGGAAAACGGCGGATCGAACCAGTTGATGTTGGGAAACCAGCTCAGCAAAATCCGAATGATTAGGATAACCGTGTAAATCGATAGAAACTGGGCCAAAGTGCCAGCCAGTAGGTCTAGGGAAGCTTCCATATTTTTTCCTTGTTCTCCTCGGATTGCGCGGAACAACCCTCTGAAATTTTCCTAATCTCCAATCAGTTTAACAGAGTCAACCTGGGGGCACCCCGGAAGAACCGCGTAGAAAGTCTGCGGAAAACCGACCAGACGCCATAGCAGCTCATCTTCATCAGTGTTTTTTACCTACCTGTCCCTTATCGTCCATCTTCCACATTACCCACGGTGCCCGTCACCACCTCAACGGTTAGGTTTTCACCATCGCGGTGAACTTCCAAAGTCATCGGATTGCCCACGCCCGCAGCTTCGACGGCCTGCTGCACTTCAATAGCTTCCTTGATGTCCTTACCCTGGGCTTTGAAGATTACATCTCCCGGACGTAGTCCAGCTTCAGCGGCGGGGGACTCGGGCACCACCTGCACCACCAAAACTCCGGCGTCGATATCCACACGCACAGCACTGTTGGGGGAGGAATTAACCTCTTCTTTCACCTCTGGGGTCAAGGCCACCATACGAATCCCCAGGAAGGGATGATCCACCTTGCCCTTGGTAATAATTTGGTCGGCAATTTGACGGGCACGGTTAATAGGAATGGCAAATCCTAGCCCCTGAGCGCCGCGAATAATAGCAGTATTAATGCCGATTACCCGCCCCTGTTCGTCAATTAGGGGACCGCCCGAATTACCGGGGTTAATGGCAGCGTCCGTTTGAATAAAATTCACCCGCTTGTCGGGGATGCCCACTTCGCTGCTGGAGCGACCGGTGGCGCTAACGATGCCAGTGGTGACGGTATTGTCTAGCCCCAAAGGGTTACCGATCGCGATCGCCCACTGCCCCGGCTGTAGCTCTTCGGAATTGGCAAAGGACACCGTGGGTAGCCCCTCGGCTTCTACCTTAATCACCGCCACGTCGGTAACCGAGTCAGAGCCCAACACTTTTCCCGGTAGCTCGCGCCCGTCTTTTAAGGTCACCTTCACCGTATCGGCCCCTTCAATTACATGGGCGTTGGTAAAAATCTGACCATCGGAGCTAACAATAAATCCAGATCCAGAGCCGCTTTGCCGACGTTCCTGATTGCGACGGGGCATCTCGTCCCCAAAAAATCGCCGGAAAAATGGATTGTTAAAGGGATCATTGGGGGATTGGCGTACGGTGCGGGAGGCGTCAATGCGCACCACCGACGGTCCCACCGACTGAACCACGTTGGTCACGAAATTGCCGCCAATTTTTCCGGGGATTGTACTGGCTTGATTGTCGGGGTCGCCCAACGACCGAGCAGGGTCAGGAGATGTGGAAGATTCAGGAGGAGAGGTTTCTGCTGCGTTTTCTCCTTCTGCTTGCGGCAATAGGTTGATATCTAGTAGTTCAGTACAGCCTGCGCCTAAAACGATTAAGGAAAGGGATAGTAGGGCTTTTTTCCACATGGGTTCCTTGGTGGGATGCTTGGCGTTTTTAGGCGAATTCAAAGGGGGTAGCGCTGGGTCAAGGGTCGGGCTTGACGGTGCGTTGTCTAACGAAGTTTTAGCGTCGCGGACAGTTGAGGGCTGGTTGGTCAGCATAGTGGCTCCGTAGGTCTTCAGTGTAACCCCGTTTCTCAAGGGTATTTGGGGCGGTTTCCCTTAACCTACGGAACCGGTTTGACGACGGTGTGACAACAATGTGCCAATGCTGTGTCGTTGAACTTATGTCATGGCGAATCAGGACCTTCGCCGCCTGATTAGGGTGGGCAACCGAGCTACGCCAAAGGGCGATCGCGATGGGTAAAGGCTTTGGCGTCGGCGCCGCTATAGGTGGCGGCAATGTGTCCGTTCCCCACCAATTGATATTTATAGGTAACTAAGCCTTCTAATCCCACCGGTCCCCGAGGAGCCAGGCGACTGGTGCTAATGCCCACCTCTGCCCCAAAACCGTAGCGGAATCCGTCAGAAAAGCGAGTGGAGCAGTTATGGAATACGCCAGCGGCATCTACTTCGGAGAGGAATCGGTCGGCGGTGGTTTGATTTTCGGTGGCGATCGCCTCCGTATGACCGGACCCATATTCAGCAATATGAGCCAATGCCTGATCTAAATGGTCCACCACGGCGATGGAAACCACTAAATCGCTGTATTCGGTAGACCAATCTTCGTCGGTGGCGGCGATCACCTTCACCTCTGCTTCCTGCAAAATCTTCAGGGCAGTTTCGTCACCTCGCACCTCCACGCCCTTTTCGGTGAGGGCTTTACCCACCGCCGGCAGAACCCCTGAGGCAATACCCCGATGCACCAGCACCGTTTCCACGGCATTGCAGGCGGAAGGATATTGAGTTTTGGCGTCCACCGCTAAAGTGACGGTTTTGGCAATATCAGCGGACTCATCCACATAGATATGACAAATCCCGTCGGCGTGTCCCAACACCGGGATGCGCGTATTGTCTTGGACGTAGCGCACAAAGGCGTTGGACCCACGTGGAATAATCAAATCCACATCTTGGTCCAGGTGCAGCAGCTCCAAGGTTTCCTGGCGCGTGGTCAAAAGCTGCACCGCATTGGCATCGATGCCCACTGCCTCCAGACCCTGATGAATTGCCGCCACCAGCGCCGTGCAGGATCGCACCGCCTCGCGACCGCCTTTCAAAATCACCCCGTTGCCCGACTTAATGGCTAGGGTCGCAATTTGCACCACCGCATCGGGGCGCGCTTCAAAAATCACTCCCAATACGCCCAAAGGACAGGTCAACCGCTTTAGCACTAGTCCATCGTCCAATTCCCGATGGATTTGCATCGCGCCCAGGGGATCCGCCAACGTTGCCAAATCCCGAACGCCGGCAATTACCCCGTCATACTTACTGTCGGTTAGCTTGAGCCGCCCATAGAGGGCTGACGAAATGCCGTCTTCCTGAGCAACGCGACAGTCTTCTGCATTGGCTTCCAAGATTGAATCCTTTTGAGCTGCTAAGGCTTCTGCGATCGCCTCCAGAGCCCCGTTGCGCATTTCGATGGGCTGAATTGCCAGCGATCGCGCCGCTGTGCGAGTTCGTCGCGCCCGCACAGCCAGGGAATCCGAAGCCCCTGAGCCCTCAGAAGAATTGCTTACCGCGGCCGTTGCTACTGTCATGGGTACTGCGTCTCGTTAAGTACGCTAATCATAAGTACGCTAATCAAGGAAAAACTGGACCCGATAAAACTGGGTCCACAACGTTTCAATAAAACTACGTGCCAATAAAACTACGTGCCAAAGGAGCGATCGCCCGCGTCCCCTAGCCCAGGAACAATCCAGCCCTGTTCATTGACCTGTTCGTCAATGGTGCCCGTGTAAATCACCAAGCCAGGATAAGCGCTATTGAGCTGCTGCAACGCTGGGGGAGCCGCCACCACGGACACAATGCGAATTTGATCCGGCGTTAAACCGCGATTGCTCAGCTCCTCCAGGGTTTTCATAATGGAGCCCCCCGTAGCCAGCATCGGCTCTGCCACCAGCACCATTGCCCCCTCAGGAAATTTCTCCGGCAGCCGGTTGAGATAACAGGAGCATTCCAGCGTTTCCTCGTTGCGCTCCAGCCCCAGGTGATACACCGACGCCAGGGGCACAATGGGTTGCATCCCTTCCAACAACGACAGCCCCGCCCGCAGCACCGGCACGATCGCCATAGGCACCTGGGGGTTAATAAACTGCGCCGTGCCCATACCCACTGGCGTGTCCACCTGGGCTTCCACCATGGGCAACCACTCTCGGAGCGCTTCGTAGGTTAGCCACCGCCCCAGCTCTGCCATAGCCGTACGAAACAGCGGCGTCGGGGTTTGGGCATCTCGCGCTACGCCGAGCCAGTGTTGGATCAAAGGATGGGGAGGAACGTAAACACGCAGTTGCAGGGGCATAGGTCGTGGAAAAGCGAATAAATGGTCTTACTAAGAAGAAGTCAAAACGATCAAGCAAAACACCCGATCAGAAGTCGAAAATAACGGCGGAAAAAGAAGGTTGAAGTATTGGCAATCTTACCGTTTGGGCGATCGCTGCGATTGCTGTAGCAAGCTATCGTCAAAAGATTCTTGTCCATGGGCAGCGCAACAAAGCGAAACTTTTTCGTCGATTCCCCGAGAGTGCGCTGGAACGCCCATTTTCAGGGGGTCTGTCGCCACCGTTTAACGTCCTTTTTGTAGCCTCAGGCAAGGAAGTTGGAAAACATTCGCAATAGTATTGACACTGAATTTCAATTAGGGATATATTGATTCTCAAGAAAAGGCAGAAATGAAATGTTCTCCTCTCTAGTAAACGGGTAATGGGGCTGACCAATTTGGTCGGTCCTCTTTTTTTGCCAATTTCTCTGCCCATTTGCGAGATTTTGCGCGTCCGTTCCCCCAGTACCCTGGTTATCCGTGTTTACACCGAGCTATCCGGCGCAGCCATCAACAGCCTCAGATGCGATCGCCAAAAAGCAGCATCCACCAGTGGAATCTTCTTGGTTTATCTATAATCATTTGCATTAGGAAAAAATTGGCATGTGTTTTGAATGCTCAAAACACATGCCAGAGCAGTAGCCCCGAGGAGGCGTCCTCCACCATCGGAATCATTAGCTAGGCGTCCCTGTGGCTGGCTAGATAGAGCACCTTAAAGGTTGTTGGGACTGGGTTTGGAGCTGGTCATCGTCAAACACGTCGAGACCACAATTCCCCCGAATTCTCCCCTGAGCGATCGCCACCCAAAAGCCCCCAGAAAAAAATCCAAAACTTTATTGACATAAACTTTCAATAGAGATATATTGAGTTTAAGAAAAGGCAGAAATGAAATGTTCTCCTCTCTAGTAAACGGGTAATGAGACCGGCCGATTAGGTCGGTCTTTTTTTTGAGTTCGTTTCAAGAGCCCAACATCCCTTGATATTCCTGGCATTGCCCCATCCAGTTCCAAGCATATTCCCAATTTTTTCCGTTAGGACGTGCCATCCATTGGGCGCCAGAAGTTTTACGCCGTGGGGAGTCCACCCCCTTTCGAAATCAAAAATGCTAGGGACTGAAACCCTTGTGGCTTCTGGCTTTGAGATTTAAATGATGACAGTCCTTAGTTAAGCTACTAGACAGGGAGCAATGGAGCGATCGCCACCGCCCAAATTGCCTCAGCTGTTGCCTTAATCAATAGTGAGTTCGTCTTTTTCCCCGGTTCTGTTCTGGTTGTTTACCTAGAATTATTTGCATTAGTGTCGCAATCTTGTCCCCATTGCCACTGCCCACTTTAAAAACTGGCTAGCTGTAATGGAAAGAAATCGCCCACGCTTTTAAAACCATGGCAGACACGACCTCTCCGGCGGCACCGATCCCTAGCCTTATGTTTAATCTGATTCGCTTTTCTCGGCGATCGCCCCTTACCCTGATCTCAGCCATTGTTCTCGGTGGAGTGATCGCCATAGTTTCCGACGGGCTTTTCCCCCATATTGCCGCTGCTGCCCGCGCCTGCGAAGCCTACAGCTTAGACCATCCTGAAATTCCACCCTGGGATGACTTTACTAACTGTCCGCTGCTGCAAGGGAACTTTCAAAATGAGCGCTGGACAGTAACCCTGGACACTGCCGATACAGGGTTGTACACCTACGAAGGCAGCGATCGCGACGGTAGTAATTCCATTTACCTATCCAGTCGGGAGGTGCGCGGCACCGAAGATCGTCCTATCTATACCTTCCGCAACGGCGATACCGCTTACACCATCACCTTCCGCGCCAGTGATCACAACACTATTCGCCTGGAGGTGTTCCAAGGGGACCAACGAATTCTCAACGAACTATTGACTCGCATTTAGGAGAGGTTAACACCGTGCAATGGGTTTCACTGCAAGATAGGGTTTGGGGCAAAGTGGCAGCGGTAGTTGCTGGGATAGTGGTGGGGAGCGCTGGGGGGGCGATCGTCCAGCCCGCCGCTGCCGGGTCCCCCTGCCGTATGTACACCCAAGGGATCCCCAACAGCACCAGCGGCTACGATATTCGTGAAGTCAATAACTGTCCGCCCATCAACGGCGTATTTCAAAATCGCCATTGGGAAGTGCAGTTTGGGCAGTGGGAGCCGGGGGCGTTTATCTACGTGGGCACCGACCGACGCACAGGACGTTCCATCGACATTATTAACGACGAAGTGCAGGGCACCACGGATCGCCCCCAATACCTATTTCGTAACGGTGACACCCTGTACAAGGTTACTTTTCGTCCCAGCGACTCCGACACAATCCGCCTTGAGGTGTTCCAAAATGGTCGCCGGATTCTAAACCAACTATTGAGCCGCACCTCATAAGCCCCGCCTTGGATCTTGAGCCCACCAAAAGCCTCTGAAAGCCCTATCTCGTTGTCCCAGGCAGAGAGTTTAGGGGAAGGCAAAGATTCATCCGCAAGGCTGGTTGAGACACATTACCCCGTGGATCGCGATCGGGCTACAGAATACTGTTAGGAAGCACGTTTGTGGTCAGCCAATATTCCAGAAAGGCTTGAACAGTTTCTCGCAATTGCTCAAACCCAAGGGGCTTCACCAGATAGCTATTGGCCCCATTTTCATAACAATATTCAATATCATCAGGCTTCTGAGACGTGGTAAAAATCACGACAGGGACCTGGTGCCAATCCCTATCGTGCTTTAGTACCTCCAGCACTTCTCGACCGTTGGTACCCGGCAAGTTCAAGTCCAGCAGCACTAGTGCAGGATAAAAGTATGATGTCGATCCACTTTGGGTCTTGGCTTCTTCAACCCAGTCCAAAGCTTCGTCCCCGTCTTCAAATCGGCGGATGACGACATTTTGAGTCTTTTCTTTGATGATGCGCTCAAGGGCCAAAAAGTCCTGATCGTTATCTTCAACTACAAATAATACGAACTCCGCTTTTTCAACCCCAAATTGAGAGTTATGCAGGCCACCAATG
>CALGDE010000140.1 GCA_937883785.1 uncultured cyanobacterium | reverse complement strand
CTCTTACTCAAGCGGCTGGCGTCATAAATTAGACTTTTCAGACGTCCTCTCAGAAATATCTATGTAAGTCTTGGAATAATCCTGGCATTGGCAATCACGGGTCTTTCCTTAGTAATGGTTCGATTCCAGACTGTGAATCAAGAATTAGAGAAAAAAGTTCGAATTAGAACCGCCAAGCTAAAGCTATTGGCTTCGCTAGATGGACTAACGCATCTATCAAATCGTCGCCAGTTTGATCAACATCTGGAGCATGAATGGAATCGAGCAAAACGCCACCAGTATCCTTTGTCCTTGATACTGTGTGATGTGGACTATTTTAAAGATTTTAATGACGCTTACGGGCATCAGGCTGGCGACGAGTGCCTAAAGGCGGTGGCTGGAGTGCTTAAAAACACCATTAGGCGATCCGGCGAATTGGCAGCTCGGTACGGTGGAGAGGAGTTTGCCATTATTCTCCCTAATGTTGATTCTGAAGGTGGAGGGCAGGTGGCCCAACAAATCAGAGAAGAAATCCATCGGTTACGTATTCCCCATGAAGCCTCTCCAGTTAAGCCTTACCTAACAATGAGCATGGGGATTGCAACTGTGGTGCCTGATGATTGTTGCTCCACTGATGGGGTGATCAAAACAGCGGATCAGGCGCTCTATTGTGCCAAAGAGCAAGGACGCGATCGCGTCAAAAAGGTAACTGGAATACCATCTTTTGGTCCACAAGGCTAGGGTTGGTGGTCAGTTCACCAGAAAACTTAGTAAACCTAAAACTCAGCATTTAAACGGTAGTTACACGCTCCTTCAGTCCCTGGTATTTCCTCGCTGAAAGGGCGTGTACTCTGCACTGCCAGTAGCTCCGGTGCTTAGCTGAGTATTTGCCCTAACGACGTGATGTTGCGTTTTTCCCTCTCTTATCAGATCGAGATCCTTTCTTATGGTGCGACTTACTCGGCTTGGCGCTGGGCTGAATTCCTAATGCTTTGTTGTAGATTTTTTCATTGGCTTCCGCCGACTGAAATAAATCCACAACGGGGTTAGGGTAATCCACGCCCAGGTTTAGCCCGCTGCGGTTTTGTTCGTCGCGGGTTAATAACCAAGGGGTGTGTAGCTTGGGGCGGGAAACGGACTGGAACTGGGGAATCCAGTGTTTTACGTAATCACCGTTGCCGTCGTAATCTTTCGCTTGTTTGATGACGTTAAAGAAGCGAAATCCCCGGGCATCATTGCCGACGCCAGCCGTGTAGTTCCAGTTGCCCCAGTTGCTGCAAACGTCGTAGTCCACCAGCACCGACTCGAAATACTCCGCACCCATTCGCCAGTCGATGCCTAGGTTTTTCGTCAGGAAGCTGGCTACGTTTTGCCGCCCTCGATTGGACATAAACCCGGTGGCCGCCAGTTCGCGCATATTGGCATCAATAAAGGGGTAGCCGGTTTTGCCGTCGCGCCACAGCTCAAACCTCTCCCAATCTTGCTTCCAGGGAATTTCTGCCCCCTGCAAACCTGTGATCAAGAAGATTTTGTTGCCATGTTTTGCGGAGATCCAGCGGAAATAGTCCCGCCACAGCAGCTCAAAAATTAACCAGTAGGTGGAATCATTGGCCACCCGCTCCTCTTCGTAATTCAGCACGTCGTCCCAAATTTGTCGGGGCGATATGCAGCCTAACGCCAGCCACGGCGAAAATTTTGAAGAATAGTCAGCGCCTAAAAGTCCGTTGCGAGTTTGTTTGTAGCGTCGTAGATGATCCCCCTCCCAAAAATACTGCTTCAGGCGATCGCCCGCTGCTGCTGCGCCGCCGATAAAATCCAAAACTCCGCGCGGGTCTGATTGCGGAGGGGTCAACCCCAGTTGTTCCCAAGTGGGTAGCTCACCGGGGGAGAGGTTCTCAGGTAAAGCTGGCAGGGATTTGGGGGCGGGGAGAGGATCCCGAGGCTGGCAGTTTTTTTCCACATCCTTGCGGAAGCGGGTAAATAGCTCAGGGATTTGGCTAATTTCAAAGGGTAGGTCGTTGGGGCTGTGGAGGGTTGCCCCCCAGTAGCGGCGAGTTTTGATTTCTCGGCTGCCGGATCTGGCAAGCTGGGCGATCGCCTGGCTCAGCTTGGCATCCACCTGCTTTTCTTCGTGGGTAACTTCCTTATGGCAATAGATGGCGTCAGCGTTGGTTTGTTGCACCAAACTGGGAATGATGTCCTCGGGCTTTCCCCAGCGGATAATTAAATCCGAGCCGAGGGATTGAAGCGATCGCCGTAGGTCTTCAACACTTTCTAACAGAAACTTGGCGCGAAATGATCCAGTTTTTGCAAACCCAAAGGCCGTTTTTCCAAAGTGGCGCGGGTCAAAGCAATACACCGGAATAACGGTGGACTGGGTACGGCTAGCGTTAAATAACGGAGCGCAGTCAGCAACCCGTAAATCATTACGAAACCAGACAATTTTTGCAGGGGGATTTGTGGAGTCGGAGCTAGCCATAATGATTTGATTTGGATGTTTCTGAAAAAGCTGGAGTACTGACGCGTCTTTGGATGCTTTGTTTATGCTGGTAATTTGCACAAATTCACTCGCGAAGGTTATCCGTGTAAATTATTTACACAAACCATTCACGCAAAAATAAAGGGCCTCATGAAAGCCCTTTGAATAAATTTCTGCTGTTGCTTCTATGAGTTGTTAGATGACCCAAAGCTGGGAATTTCCGGCGGCTCTTGAAATTCTTTGAACCATTCCGGCAGTGCATTCTCGTCTTCGGGAGGCTTTAGAAAGCGTGCTTGGGAAATCTCCAACATTTTTTCTAGAGACGTGTTGGCGATAAAGTCTGATGCCGCTTCAAGATGTTCTTGCTGCTCCGCTTCGCTAATTTCTTCCGGATTATTGTCAGGATTAACGTTTGGTTCAGTCATTTTAAAGTTTTTCGATGACTTTGATTTCTAGGTGATTCTAAAACGCGAAAAATAGGTTGGCGCTGGGATGAAAAATTACTTGCCGGTATTCAGTTCCATACCCGTTTTAGGCAGTCCCATACTGTAGTTAACAGCGCGGGCTTTTAGGTTGTAGCGAATCTCACCAGCTTCCAGTAGCGATCGCACAAAATGCTCTAAATCGGACCCAATTCGTCGTAAATTATATTCTGTCAAATCTTGCCCGGCGTAGCCTGCAACTAGCTCTTCGAATTTGTCATGAACCTGTTTGACAGCGGGATCGTCCCAAATAAATTCATTGTCGGGATCAACGTCTACGGTTAGTTTGTCGCTGCTATCAATAAACGCATTGTCTTCAATTGTGGCAGCGAAAATGCGGATATGACGGGTGGTGGATTTTAATAACATAAGACGAATAACTTCTCCCTGCGGGCTATAAAACGGGACGAATTAGCAAGTTAGATCAGGATACACCGCCAGGTTGGACTGTTAATGGTGTTCAATAACAGATTACGACGGTTAGAAATTGAGCCCGACGTCCGTTGGTTCTATTTTCTAACTTGCCAATATTCCTATTTTAGGAGAGGACTGCTGTTGTAATGAAGTTGTTGTTTATTCGCCACGCGGAATCCACCGGAAATCAAGAGCGCCGAATGCAGGGAAATGGTGAGTTTTCCCTGTCCGGGGCAGGGGAAGATCAGGCGAAACGGTTGGGAAATCGGCTGCGGCGAGAGGGGTGGCTGCCGACGCGGGTATACAGCAGTCCCTTGAAGCGGGCGCGGATGACGGCGGAAATTTTGATGGATCAGGTGTTTGGCGATCGCCCCAAAGAGCCGTCTCAAGAATTATCCCGAAAGCCATCCCAGGCGAATTTGGCAAAAACGATTCAGTTCGATGACAACCTGCGGGAATATCAAAACGGTATTTTTCAAGGCTTAACGTGGCAGGAAGCCCAGGCGCAGCATCCAGAATTGTGTAAGCAGTTAGAGGCGTCGGTGGATTGGTTGCCGGTGCCGGGGGCGGAAACGTTGGTGCAAGGACGCCAGCGGGCGGAGCAGTTTATCGAGACGGTGATATCGGATTGTGCCCATCAGGATCGGGTGTGGGTGGTGGCCCATAGCTGGATTTTGCAGCATTTGATTTCGGCGATGATGGGGTGCGATCGCTCCTGGCGCATGTCCGTTTACAACACGGCGATTTTTGAATTTTGGCTGGATCGCGATCGCTGGTACAAGGTGCTGGGCAATGCTGAAGCCAGTGAATCCGGTGGGGAAAGCGATCAGGACTTTCGCCAAGAGCAAATGGTGCAAAACCGCTTTAACACCAGCCTGTGGCAAATTCGCCGCTTTAACGACACGGCGCATCTAGTGGATTTATTGAGTTAGGTAGGGGAGAACGGGAGGCTGAGTCGCCAACTTTTTATAGTCGGTTCGATAAAAACAGGGCCATTTTGAGTCCTGCGATCGAGGCTGAATTCGCCCTATTTGCTTCGTTGAGTGGCTTTGCCTTGTTTTTGGTCTCAAACAGCATGTTTTGCGTAAGTCCTGACTTAATTGATGACACGCCCTAATCATGCTGATAGTCGCCTCCACTGCGCACCATGAATTTCTGGGGAATCATGCATTGAAGCCACCCTTTGCAAAGAGATCGTTGGCAATTGCAGTGCCTAGCAAAATCAAGCCGCACCCCAAGATCATTGATGAGGTAATGGGCTCATTCAGGAACAATAAACCCCAAACCATTGCAAAGACAGGAATTAGGTAAGTAACTGTCAATGCTTTGGTGGAGCCAATGGTTCGGATCAGTCGAAAATACAGAAGATAGGCCAGTGCCGTGGACAGTAAGGCGAGGGACTGGACTGCAATCCAGATGCTGAGTGTGATTGGTTTTGACGGAATGGTGAAAGGGAGGGCAGGTAAAAGTAAAAGTGCCGCCCCCAGTTGACTTCCCACGGTAATCGCCAGCGAAGGAACACCCGCCAATTTTTGTTTGATGTAAGGAGCCGCAATTCCGTAGGCGAAGGCGGCTAACAAGCCAGCTAACGATGCCACAACAAATGCGGGGGTCAACTCAACCAATTTCCAGCCAATCAAAATGATTACTCCCAGAAAGCCCAGAATAAATCCAATTATTCGGGTTGGGGTTAACTGCTCCTTGAGCCATAGGAAGGCAACAATAGTGCCAAACAGAGGGGCGGTTGCATTTAAGATGGCAGTGAACCCTGCGGGTAGTGATACCGATGCAAACGCTAGCAGGGAAAATGGAAGCGCAGAATTAATGCCGCCCACCACCAGCAGCGATCGCCAATGTCGTCGCACCTCCCTCCAAAGGTCAAGGCGAACGAGGATCGGTAACAGCGTTAAACCGGCGATCAAAACACGCAATTCAATCAACCAAACGGGACCGAGAACCGGTGCGGCAATTCTCATAAAAAGAAATGAACCGCCCCATACGGTTGCCAACAACAACAGTTCAGCAACGTTGAAAACGCTCATATCAGCCTTCGCCTTCAGTTCCAGGGGGGTGGCTTTGGCTCTGAATATGACTGGCTTCCCAACCGAGCAGAGCCGTTTTGCGCTCCATACCCCAGCGGAATCCACCGAACTCGCCAGATTCCCGAATGACTCGATGGCAAGGAATTAGGTATCCCACTGGATTTCGTCCCAATGCGTTGCCTACAGCCCTTGCCGCAGTTGGACGCCCCATCGTAGTGGCGAGCCCTCGGTAGGTGGTAATTCCTCCGAAAGGGATATTTAGAAGCGCTCGCCAAACTTGGATTTGGAAATTTGTGCCTTTTACCCACAGAACCAGCGGCTTATCGTTAGGTACGATGCTGGGACCAAAAATGCGTGCACAAATGCCCTGGGTCGCTGATTGGTCTCGCCTAATATCTGCATTTTTCCATTCCAAACGAAGGGAGTGATCCGCTGCATCCTGGCTGGCGGCATCGAGAAAATATAGGTTACAAATGCCGCGCGGAGTAACCGCAATTAGACAGTCTCCGAATGGGGTTCGATGAATACCGTACCGAATCTCTAATCCGAGACCTTCACCCTTAAACTCTCCTGGTGACATGGCTTGCAACGTCACAAACAAATCGTGCAGCCGTCCCGGACTCGATAATCCTACGTCTGCTGTCAGATCCAGTAGGTTGGCAGTGTCAGCAATTTTTGATTTGGCATATTCCACCGTAAGGTATTGCGAAAACCGCTTTGGGCTAATGCCTGCCCAGCGGGTAAAGAGTCGTTGAAAGTGGTACTCGCTAAGATGAACCTGCCGAGCGATTGTGGCTAGGTCAGGTTGGTTCAAGTGATGTTCGCGAATAAACGCGATCGCTCGGGCAATGCATTCATAGGTTTCAGCGTCGTATACTTCATCTTCTGGTACAGAATTCATCGGATTATTGTTGCGATCCATCCGTCAAACTCCAGTTAATGCGAGAGCAGAAGTCCAATGCCACCCGTTTCTTGCTATCGATACGATCATTCCGTTTGATCAACTGCACAAGATCAACTGCACAAAATCAACTGCGCAACGCCCCTATTGCACCGGAACGTAGAGACCGATCATCGCCTCGCGCCAAACCTGCATTGTTAAACCTATCGCTTCAACTAGTGCAGCGTCAGCTCTCAATTTTAGGGTTGCCGATCTCTGAAAACCTCGCGTGGAGGTTGTTTTGAAAGTTGACTACCTTAATCTTTAGCCTTGACGTTGCACTAGGTTCAATATGACATGGGAGAAGCTGGAGCACTTAGGGAAGCTCCAAGGTGCGATCGCCCTCACCAATAACGCTGAACGCAGCCCATTTAAAAGGGTTTGGAGATTGGGCACGAATTTTAAGCTGAGCCGCCCGCAGAGCTTCCGCGTAGGTTTTTCCCGTCAATAACTGCGCGTAAAACTCTTCCATTAGGATTTTGGTTTCCCGGTCCGGCACCTTCCAGGAGCTAGCAACCACCGTAGGGACGCCAGCTTTGAGGAACGCCCGCGCTAGTCCCAAGACCCCTTCACCACTAATTTCGCCACTGTTGGTATTGCAGGCACTCAGCACCGCAAGCTGGGCATTTAGCTGGGTATTGAAAACTTCCGACAGGGTCAGCTTATTGTCCTCCTCACCATCGTTGGTCACATTAGCCAGAGCAAGCCAGCTATTTAGATCGCTATCGCTTCTGGGAATAATGCCGTGGGTAGCGAAGTGGAGGATGCTGGCGTCGGACAATTTGGATTTGATATGAGCTTCGGTGGCCTCACGCCCCAGCACCGGCGTGGCATTTAGCTTCTGGGCGATCGCCTGAGCCTCCGCCTCCGCACTGGGCAACGGTCCTAGCTCCGCCGCTTCCCCTGGAATGGGGGTGGGATTGCCCACAATTAACGGCTGTCCTGTGGCTGTGTTGCGAGTGCCTTGCAACGTTTGCAACGTTTGCAGGGAGGGGGTGACGGTGATGGTGTAACGGTCAATCAGAAAGCGATTTTGATCATCAATTAACGCCGCAAAGGGCACCGTACCCAGCTCCCGGTGGGGAACCACAATGACGCGACTGCCTGGCTCCTGGGGAAGGTAACTTTCGATGGGCTTAATCAGCAAGCTGTAGCCCTGTTTCAAATTTTCGGGACGACCCACCCACGGTGAATCAGAATTGCCCCCTCGCACCGTGCGCAAATCGAGGCGATATTTATCGGGGGAAAATTCCTGCCCGCCGCGACCGCCAATGCTGGCAGCGCTACGAATATTTCTAACGGACTCGCGCAGGGAAAGCCCCGCCTCTTCCGGATCCGCCGTGGCAAAATTCAGCTCGCCGCTGGGGGACACCACCCAGATGTAAACGGATCGATCCACGATGGAATAGGTAACTAAGGTGGCATTGCGATCGCGAGCCAGCCGCTTGATTTGGCTGAGATTTAAAGCTGAATCGGAGGCTGAACGAGGAGCTGGCCTGGGCGCTGTCGATGACTTTTTCCCACCGGATACCGCTAAGAATGCGGTCAGAGAACGGGCGCGGGACCGATCCGCAATTTCTAGCGCCGCCCCCACTTTGTTCTGCTGCACCAGCAAATGTTGCAGGGCTGAATAAGTGGCCGCCCCCGTTTCAAAAAAGCTGACGCGGTTGCGATCATTGGTGCCCAAGTCCGCCGCGATCGCCTCAGTCACCGCCAAACTTTGCCGCAACGAAGACTCCGCCTGCTTTAGCTGCCCTAAGGCACTGTAAGTGTTGCCTAAATTCCCCAGGGCGCTAGCTTCCCCCGGGCGATCGCCAACTCTGCGAGCGATTCTCAGGGACTGGCTATGGAATTCAACGGCGCGATCATGCTGCCCTAAGGCACTGTGGACATTGCCCAAATTCCCCAGGGATGCCGCCGCGCCCCGACGATCGCCAATGGATTGGGCGATTTCTAGGGACTGGTTGTAAAACTCAATGGCGCGATCGTGCTGCCCCAGGGCATGGTAAGCCAGCCCCAAATTTCCCAACGACGTAGCCGTACCCTTTTGATCATCAGCGTTGCGCTTTAGCCCCAGGGCCTGGTTATGGAAGTCAATGGCGCGTTGGTGCCGACCCAAAACAAAGTAGGCATTGCCCAAATTTCCGAGGGAATTCGCCTCCCCCTGACGATCACCCACCTCCCGATCAATATTGAGGGACTGGTTATGAAACTCGATGGCGCGATCGTACTGCCCCAGGGCATCGTACACATTGCCCAGGTTGCCCAAAGAATTGGCCTCTCCTCGGCGATCGCCAATACTGCGCTTGATTTTTAAGGACTTATTGTGAAATTCAATGGCGCGTTGGTATTGCCCCAGGGAATCATAGGCGTTGCCCAAATTACCCAGGGCGTTGGCCTCTCCCTGATAGTCTCCAATTTTTCGGGCAATGTCCAACGACTGGCGCTGCACGCGGATTGCTCGTTGGTATTGCCCCAGGGCATCGTAAGCATTACCCAAATTGCTCAAGGATCGCAGCTGTCCCCGGAAATTGCCCAGGTCCCGAGAAATGGTGCGCGAACGGTTGTGAAATTCAATGGCTCGCTGATATTCCCCCAGGGCATAGTAAGCATTGCCGATGCTGCCCAAGGACTTTGCCTGTCCCCAGCGATCGCCTAAACTGCGCCGCAGCTTTTGGGACTGGTTGTAAAGTTCAATCGCCTTTTCATACTGTCTCAGGGCATAGTAAGCATTACCGATGCGGGCTAGGGAAGACGCTTCCCCGGAGCGATCGCCAATGGCTCGCTTCACCGCCAATGCCTGCTGATAAAACTCAATGGCTTGCTCATACTGTCCCAGGGAAAAATGGGCTACGCCAATATTGACTAGAGAAGATGCCTCGCCGGAGCGATCGCCCAGGCTGCGGGACAGGGCACGGTGCTGGTTATGGAAATCAATCGCCTGCTCGTACTGCTTTAAAGATCGATACGCCAAACCCAGATTTCCCAAAGCGTAAGCTTCCAAACGGCGATCGCCAATATCGCGAGCAATGCTTAAGGATTGATTATGAAGTTCAATCGCCTGGTCCAGCTTTTCCAAGGAATAGTAGGCGTTACCCAAATTGCCCAGGGAAGACGCCTCCGCCTGGCGATCGCCTAATTCAACGGCAATTTTGTGATGGGCCCGGTGAAAATCTACCGCCAACTTGTAGCGTCGCAGGGAATAAAACACATTGCCCAAGTTGCCCAGGGTTTTTGCTTCCCCCGGACGATCGCCCAGCTCCCGGTATAGCTTTAGCGCCGTTTCCCAAGATTTAAGGGCTGCTTCCAGTTGACGCCCCTGGAACTGTTGAATGCCCCGTTTAAAATGGCGCTCTGCTTGGTTCTGCTGAGCCGTGGGGGTTCCTTGGGCAATGATTAGTGCTGGCGATGGGGCAAGGGGAAATGTAGCCGGGGATGGCTGAGAAGAGGCGGCGGCGGGAGATGCTGTGGCGGGAGATGCTGTGGCTGGAGCGGGAGACGCGACGGCGATCGCTCCTCCACTGCCTAACGAGAGGGCTACCAGTGCCCCAGATATTTCAAAAATTGTTTTGTTAAACCTGGGCTGCATTCCCCTAACTCCCGCGACGGCGGTCATAATTTTAATTTAAGGCGGTTTTTTTAGGAGAGTTTACTTGCTTGGAACCCTTACAAAAGCCAGCCGGTTTCAAAAATGAAATCAAACACGAAAATACAAACACGAAAATAGATTTAAATCCTAGGGGCTGCCATCATTTAAGTCTTAAATCCTCTAGCTGTCAGGGTTTTAGCTCCTAACGCCTTTTGCTTCGAAGGGCCGTGTACTCCCCGCCGCGTAAAGCTTCTGGTGCTCCGTTGATGCCACGTCCTAAGCCTCTAGCTTCATAGACTGAGGCGTTTGGAAAAAAATCCTAGGACATTTCGCAACCCTGAAAGTTTTTTCTATTTACTTAATATTTTGATTCAGGCGCCATCAAAGTGGTTCCTGTTTTTTATTAGGATCAATATTTTGTAACCCTTACTAAGGTTAAATTTGATATTTAACCGAACGCCAAATCATCAATTACGATGCGATCGCCTTGGGAACCAATTGCCACGGACCGCGCCACACCGTTAAATCTCACCTCGAAGGGCGTCGAGGTTAAGCCAAAGGCACCAATGGGCAACAACGTATCGTCCGTTAGGGGCAGTTCGGCGATCGCCAACACATTACCCGTCCCGTCGGGACCGTCGAAAATAAGCACCTCATGGAAACCGTCCCCATCAGGATCCACCGCTGGATCCACCGGAAAAGGCGCACCGTAGCGGAAGCTTAGGCGATCGCGGAAGCCGCCGTCGACGCTAGCCAAAATTGTCCCAGCTCCGGTGTAGGTGGCCGCTTGGGCTGGAGTGCTGGGGGGCAATAGGGGATCCACAAAATTACCGCTACCGCCGGCCGCAAAGTTGGTGATGCCCACCACATTGGCAGAAAATCGGACGCCGGTGATGGGATCCACTGGGAAAGGCTCCAGGTTCCCTGCCTGGGAAAAATCCACCGCTGTGGGCACCTGGTCATTGTCTTGAATGGTGACTGTGGTGGACTGGTTGGCCCCCAACGCCACGCCACCCACGGGATTGAATAGCGCTAGGGAAAAGGTTTCGGCCGTTTCCACCGCCAAGTCGTCAGTGACGGCAAAGACAATTTCCTTGGGACCCACCTCGCCATTTTCAAAGACCAGCCCAATGGGACCCGGGGGCGATCGAAAATCTGCCCCCTCCACCGCCGTGCCATTATTCACCGCCACGTTAATGGTGACCCGCCCGCTACTGCCCCCAGTGCGCACCACCGGCACGCTCACCAACGGCACCCCTTCCACCACGGAAAAATTGGGGGCAGCAAATTCCACCAGTCCTGCCGGCTGCTGGTCCTGATCCACAATATTGACGGCAGCGGTGGTGGTGCCCAACGTGGCCCCGCCTGTAACGTTCGTAAGCTGCACCGAAAAGGATTCCACTCCCTCTGCTACGGCGTCATCGAGCAGGGGGATACGCACGGTCTTCGGTGCCGCATCACCATCACCAAAGGTCACCACCGCCGGGGTAGGATTCGCCAAAAAATCTACCCCCGCGATCGCCGATCCGCTAGCCACCGATACCGCCACCGACACCGCCCCGTCACTGCCCCCGGAGCGCACCACCAAAACTTCCGCCGCCACTGCGCTTTCGTTCACCCGCACCACCGGCGAGCTCAATCCCACCGTGCCTGGCTGGGGTACCGTCGGTGGTTGCCCATCGTCGTCGTCAATTACCGTCACTTCCGTGGTGGTGCGCTCCCCCAAACGAAGCCGACTTTCATCCCCTACCAAGGACAGGGCAAAGGTTTCATTGTCCTCACGGATTTCATCATCAATTAGGGGCAGGTTAACGGTTAAAACGCGATCGCCCCCCAGAACCGAACTGCGCAGGCGCTCTGCCCCAAAGTCGCCACGAACCTCCTCGTCGCCTTGCCCAATTAAAATATCGAAGCTCAGGGCTTGGGTGAGTCGAGACAATTCTGGAAAGCTACGGTTAACGGTAATCGCCCCCGTTGGCGCCCCATTTTCACCCACAGAAAACGCCGCCTCGCCAAAGGACAGGGTTTCCGCCAGCACAAAATTATTGTCCGTTAGGCGATCGCCATCGATTCCCGGCAAAACCGCCAGCACCGCCCCCGTACTGCGCAATCGAATCTGAGTCGTAAACCGAATTTCCACCGTTGGCGGCGGCGGCGGCAGCTCTTGTTCCTCTTGGTCTAACACCGACGTAAACCCGCCTTCGTCCTCCCGATCCCCCTCAACGGCAACCCCGGTTTGAGCGCCGTCCGGCACCGGCAATAGCACTGGCACCTGCTCTCGCAGTGTCACCACTTCCACATCGTCAACAGTCAGTCCCAGAGGCAGTCCTATGCGATCGCCCCCCACCTCAAAATCCACAATGGTTTGCTGGGCTCGCTCCCCTTCTTCAGGCACCGCCACCACAAAAATATCCTGCCCTGCCCCGCCCGTTAGGGTATTGTCTCCCTCACTGCCCCCTAATACATCACTAAAAGCACTACCCAGCAACACATCGTTGCCGCCATTGCCCACCAAAACCACATTTTGCCCCATCGCCTGCAGGGTATCGTCTCCCCCCAGCCCTAAAACCGCCGTATCGTGACCCACTACAAACTCATCAGGTCCTTCAGTGCGAGTAACGACAGTGCCCATAGAAAATCTCACTCAATGCCAATAAAAACGACTAAGCCACCAACAGCCACAAACCCGCAACCCAAGCCAGCAACAACCCAAGTCCGCCCCCCTTTATCCGCTCCCTTTACCTGTCCCCTTTATCCATCGCCACCGTTTTAATCCAAAATCCGCTAAACCAAATTGCGCTAGGATTAAAAGCTTGCGGACTCAAATGTGCCCCCAAACGAGATTAGTAAGCAAGGAGACGACTAAGGAGACCACCATGGCCAAAATGTATTACGACAACGATGCTAACCTCGACCTGTTGTTAAACGGCAAAACCGTCGCCATTATTGGCTATGGTTCCCAAGGGCACGCCCATGCCCTTAACTTAAAGGACAGCGGCGTAGAGGTTATTGTCGGTCTTTACGAAGGCAGTAAGTCCACCGCTAAAGCCGAGTCCCAAGGATTGACGGTGCTCCCCGTAGCCGAAGCCGCTGCTAAGGCGGACTTCGTGATGATCCTGATGCCGGACGAAGTACAGAAAGCCATTTACACTAGCGAGATTGCCCCCCATCTGACCGCCGGTAAAGTGCTCGCCTTTGCCCATGGTTTCAATATTCACTTTGGTCAAGTGGTTCCCCCCAGCGATGTGGACGTGGTGATGGTGGCTCCCAAGGGACCAGGTCACCTAGTTCGTCGGACGTACGAACAGGGGCAAGGAGTTCCCGCTCTGTTTGCGGTTTACCAAGATGCCTCTGGTCAAGCCCGTGATCTCGCTATGTCCTATGCAAAAGGCATTGGCGGCACCCGCGGCGGCATTTTGGAAACCACGTTCCGGGAAGAAACGGAAACCGACTTGTTTGGTGAGCAGGCGGTATTGTGTGGCGGCTTGAGCGCTCTAATCAAGGCAGGCTTTGAAACTTTGGTGGAAGCAGGCTACCAGCCGGAATTGGCTTATTTCGAATGTCTCCACGAAGTAAAGCTGATTGTGGACTTGGTGGTTGAAGGGGGCTTGGCGAAAATGCGTGACAGCATCTCTAATACCGCTGAGTACGGCGACTACGTTAGCGGTCCTCGGGTGATTACCGACGAAACCAAGGCTGAAATGAAGCGAATTTTGGGCGATATCCAAACGGGAACCTTTGCCCGCAACTTTGTGGTGGAAAACCAGTCTGGTAAGGCTGGCTTTACCGCTATGCGTCGTCGGGAAGCAGAACATCCCATTGAGGAAGTGGGTAAGGACCTACGGGCAATGTTTAGCTGGATGCAGGAAGATGCATAGAGGCCTTAGGCACACAAACTTAAGCAGCTTCAGGTAGGTCGCTTCAGGTAAGTAGCTTCAGGTAAATAGCCTCAAATAAATAGCAATAAAGAAGGCTGGGAAAGCTCCAAATTCCCAGCCTTCTTTGTTTTTTGACGCCTAATACCAATTCTCCGAATCAAAGAGATATTGAATGCCGAGGAATACTGGACGTTGATTGCTTGTCAACACTCGACTTTGAGGGTAATTAATATCGCTTGAATTTGGCGAATTGATATAAGTCAATTCAACGATGGTTGACTCTTGAATTAGGAGAACAATCAGCGATCGCTGAGGGGCATCGTTGACGAAGGGGCGGCACAGCCAATAGTGCGGAGTCAACTTCATTGCGAGACTCAAAATTGTCCGGTTTTTTAACGCACTGACCACAAACCACTGATGACAAACATTGGTGCAGTATGGCGCACTCCATTAGGGCTCCTTGCGGAGACCCGTTGCCTATGGTTCGTGAATGTCAATGGCGCCAAAACTCTTCCCTATTGCCGTCTCTGCACTCTTCCTGGGAGATTTCCGTAACCATTTCTTGAATCAGATCCTCCAACTCTGTTTCGTCAATCTCTTGTTCCTTTTTCGATGATGGTGCTTGCTGGGTGGGGTGCTTGTTGTCTAAACTGCCGTTCAGGTCATCATTCTTTATTCCAAATGTTTTCTGGTCGCTGCTTAACCGATGGAAAGTGCTAGAACCGGGGGCGTCAGATCCGTGGGCATCGAAAAAGTAGGCGCTGATGGGGCGTTTAAATAGGCTTAAGTCATCACTTTCTTCGGGACCATCCAGATTTCCCCAATCAACGATCGCCTCTGCCGCCAGGTTGTGTTTGTGAGATAGCTCTTTAATCAAGTCACTAGCCAAGTCTTGAATCAAATCTTGGGAAAGCGGTTGACCGGTTAGGGAAGTGGACTTTTGGGCAGAAGTTGCCAAGCTGCGAATATCTGAGGAGCGCTGGGGCTCAGCGGGGGGGACATTTAAAGGATCCCCGAAGTCCAAAGCCGCCAACAGTTCGGCGTGTAATTCTCCAAAGGAACTGTCGAATCCAACTTTGGTGCAGGCTTCAGCGATCGCCACCGTAGCGCTATTGGCCACTAAATCATGCTTATCGCTGCCGGGCGCTGCCCACCGTCCGGTGCCAAAACTTTCTTCGCAGGCGCTCAGGTTAATGGAATGGTGGTCGCGGCAGGAGGCAGGGCGCACTGGGTGAACCAAACACTGCCCACCGATTAAAAAGACACAGGGGATTTTCTGGGACAGACGATCACCCGGCTCAACGGACTCAAGATGCTGGGCAGTTTTCCTAATTCGATGGGTTAGGGATTTTTGCTCTACCTCCGTCAGCGATCGCCGCAAATGATAAGCAATTAACCGTGCCTCTGGTTTAGAAACTGGCACATTAAGATAGCAACAACAGTCACAGCCACGCTGGCAGGCGATCGCCCCCGACCTGCGTCCCACCGTTCTAGACATCGTCGGCAACGCAGCATCCGTCTCGGGCACCTCAGCCTTTTCTAACGAATCAATGTCTTCAGGGTTTCTACCAGCCGCCTTGTCGATAGCTTGATGGGTTAACGCCGCTGCCGTATGGGCAACCATTTGAGCCACTTCGGGGGCTACTTCCCACTTTCCTTCCGCTATCAAATGTTCCACAAGCACCCCCGCCGATTCAGCCATTGCTGCGATCGTGGTGCGGATGTGTTGATAGCGCTCTAAAGGATTAGGAGTCATAGGCTCAGAATTAGCCGCCACCTGGAGTGTCTCATCAATTAGGTTCCAGACGCTGAGGGATACACGCCCTTTCACCCTGGAAAATATCAGAGGCTGAAACCTCTGTAGCTAAAGGCCATGAAGTTTAGACGATGACAGCCTTTAGAAGAAAACTGACAAACTGCCAAAGATGATATTGGGGCGAAGCGGCAAAACAGAAAACTAGTGAAATAAATCCAGCTAAGCAAACCTGCCTAAAGATAAATTGCCCAAGCTCACTCCACTAGCCCCAACTAAGTATTGCCAGGATCCTCGCTGCCAATACTTTTTGCTAGCGTTTCCTAACCCTCATTCACCTGACGACGCAAGGCTTCCAACTCCGCGTCAACAGCAGCATCTTGAGGAGTGGACGCTTGGGGTGTCTGACCCGCTGGCAAGGAGCCCGCAGAGGTGGACCCGCCCAGCATTTGTGCTTTCATTGCCTCCAACTCATCGTCCACATCCCCGGACGACTCCAACGCCGCAAACTGACTTTCCAAGGATGCACCGCCTAGATCTGCTGCTGCCTCAGACCGCGCTTCCATTTCCAACACTTTCTCTTCCATACGCTCAAAGGCAGCCATAGCACTGCTGGTGTTCATGGAACTCAGGGAACTTTGCAGCTGCTCGTTGGCTTTCGCCGCCGTTGCCCGCGCTTTGAGCATATCCTTCTTGGTTTTTGCCTCAGAAATCTTGCTCTCTAAAGCCACCAAATTTTGCTTTAGCTTGTCTGCCAAAGCTGTTTGGGTGTCCAACTGCCCCTGAAGGGAACTGGCTGCATCAGCCTTTCCTTTTTTCCGGGTTAACGCTTCCCGCGCGAGACCTTCGTCTCCCTTCTGCAGCGCTAGCTGAGCCCGTTGCTGCCACTGGTTGGCTTCGTTTTGGGCTTGGGTATATTGCTGCTTCATGCGATTCTGAGCTGCGATCGCCTTAGCTACCGCCTGCCGCATTTGCACCAAATCCTCCTGCATATCAATGATTGATTGCTCAAGGATTTTTTCAGGATCTTCGGCTTTGCTCACCATGTCGTTGACATTGGCCCGAACTAGCCGGCTAACGCGATCAAAAAGTCCCATGGTGCTGCTGCTCCTCCTAATCCTGCGATTTCCACTGGCAACTGGGCTAAACAAACTGAGAGTCCATACTGCCTTGCCTCAAAATCCTTGAACAACACAATGAAAAACGGCAAATTATATCTACCGTGTCACATTTAAAACTTTGTTCAGAACTTTAAAAAGGCGCTGTAAGGTTCAACAGTACAAAACCCGCATTGAGCCCATAGAAAGGGCCTAACCGCAGATTAGCAATTTTTCGACAGAATCGCCGCACCAAATCCCCCTACCTGTGCATCTAAAGTTCACGGTCCAGTGGGCAGATGTTGGGTCAACTGCGCACTGGTGGTCCTTTATTTCCCCCCCTCACCTAATCAAAACTTAATTGCAAGACGCTTTAGGACCTGCCGCAACAAAAGGCGAGAAGCTTCGCCTATGGGGGGTACACGCTTTTTTAAAATGAAAATACCAGGACCTGAAACCTTTGTGGTTACTCGCTTTGAGACTCAATCAATCACAGCCCCTAGTGGGGGAGAGTCGTGTGGAGCCGAATTTGTCACGATCTCTAGGGTCGACTCTTGAATGAATAAAGCAGTTAGCGATCGCTGAGGGTCATCGTTGGCGAAGGGTTGGCAAAATCCCATAGCGCTGACTCAGCTTCATTACGGGACTCAAAATTGCCCTGTTTTTAGCGAGCTGACCATAAAAGAATTAGTGACGTTCGCAAGACGTTTCAAGCAGTACAAAGACTTCCACTTGAAATATTGCTATTTGAAACATTTTAGGGGCTGTGCCCAGTTAAACTTCAAACCCACAGGATTTACACGAGGGTTGTAGCCCCTAGACTGTTGATTTGAGAAGGCGTCGTGTACTCCCCATTGTGTAATGTTTCTGGCGCTTAACTGAGCACAGCGCCCTAAAAGACGGCAACTTTAGGCTTGGCAAAGAAGTGATTTGAATACGCATCTGTGTGGAAGCATTGAAACCCTAAGTCCAGGATTGCATTCAACAATTCTTGTCTTGTGTATCGCCCGCGAGCCAACTTTTCAAATGGGCCGTCATTGGGGTGTATCTCAACCATTAAGACACCGGAAAATGCCTGTAATGTCTCCCTTGCTCCGGCTAAAACCTCAAGTTCTACCCCTTCCACGTCTAGTTTAATAAAGGTGAGTTTTTGAAGGTTCAATAGGTCTAAGGGAATGGCGGGTATAGACAGCAACTTTTCGACAGTGCCGTGGCCGCAGTCCTGACCAACGGTAAATTGTCCAGAGCGTATCGCCTCATCTTCAACAATCATGCAGTTTCCTAGGCATTCAGCGATTTTCGCCATGTTGACGGTTTTAACTTGATCCGATAACGCTAAGTTGAGGGAAAAAGCCTGGGGGCAGTTGGCGGACAGTAAGTTGAAATTCTCTGGAATTGGTTCTATCGCGATAACTTTTGAGCCACAAATTTCCGAAAAGAAGTAGGAATGATTGCCAATATTGGCACCGATATCTAAAACGTAAGACAGGTCGAAATTCTGCCGACAAAATTCTAAAGTTGTGCGTTCGAAAAATTCACTTCTAAAATAAACCAGGTCGGAAATAAACTCACCTTGGGGGTGTAGGAAAAGATTGTGAGTTTGTCCATCGTGCTGGATGGTGCCTTGCCTAGTCATTGGTAAAGATAGGGGAAATGACGGAAAAATAAGCGTAATGCAGAAATGAGTGTGGAAGAATTGAAGCTTAGAGTTTGCCCTTGGTGCTCCCCCAGGTAAAAAATTTGGGGTTGGAAGCAAGATACAATTTCGAGGGCGGCCGTAAGCGTGCTTAAGTGTAAAGCTTTTACTGCTTATACGAGGTTGCTTATTAGAAGCT
The DNA here is from genome assembly GCA_937883785.1 of uncultured cyanobacterium. Taxonomy (GTDB): domain Bacteria; phylum Cyanobacteriota; class Cyanobacteriia; order CACIAM-69d; family CACIAM-69d; genus CALGDE01. The sequence goes on along the minus strand of CALGDE010000140.1, from coordinate 4,582 downwards.
TTAAAAAGGCGTGAAACGGGGTCCCATGGCAAAGGTATTGCTGGTGGATGACGAAATGGCGCTGACGGATTCTCTGGGGCGGGTTTTCCGGCGGGAGGGTCACGAGGTGGTCATTGCTGGAGATGGGGCGGCGGGCTATGAATTGGCGATCGCTGACACCTACGATTTGTTTATTGTGGATTGGATGCTGCCGGAACTCAGCGGAGTTGACCTATGTCAGCGGCTGCGCCAACGGGGCATTGCAACGCCGGTATTGCTGTTAACGGCAAAAGATACCATTGATGATCGGGTGCAGGGGCTCGATGCGGGGGCTGATGATTATTTGGTGAAGCCCTTTGAGCTACGGGAACTGTTGGCGCGGGTACGGGCACTGGTGCGGCGATCGCAGCTTCAACCCTCTGAAGTACCAGTGGAGTCGCCGCCAGAAGAGTCACCGGTAGCGAATGAGCAAACGGGCTTACGATTGGATGTGCGTAACCGCGTTGCGTACCACCATGGGCGAGCCATCGAGCTGTCAGATAAGGAAACTCAGCTACTGGCGCTGTTTTTGCGATCGCCCCAGCAGGTTTTAACCCACGACGATATTTATCAGGCTCTGTGGGGGAGTAAAAAACGTCCCAGCAGCAATGCGATCGCGGCGCAAATTCGTTTGCTACGACGCAAAATTGAACAGCCTAGCGACCCTCCCCTGATTCGCAGTGTCTACGGAAAAGGTTACCGATTTAACATGGGTGATACAAAGGCTGAGTAGGAAATAATTGACATTTAAGCTATTTGAATACAGAGGGAAAGCACATCAGAAGGCAGTTACCCCTTTGATTCATTTCTAAGGGCGCACATTAAGAGCGCGAAAAAAGTTCTTTAACGTACGTTGAATTCAGTATTCCAATGGGCATAATAGTAATATTGGTCACCTGGTGTATCAGTCTTACGACTCTACTGTTCCATCGAAAATTTTTCGCCGTAGAGAAATGAAGTCGCATCATTGAGGCACTTTAATTTCATAAGTCGGCTCTTTCCTTCCTCCATCACTGTGTTTGCCCCCCAACCAGAGCCGTCAGAATCGTCCAAAGTGACCCGGTTATCAAGCCAATCCCAAACTGATCTGGACCAGTTGCGCCGGGATAATGAGCATCTGGAAACAGAGAATCGGCAATTACAGGAAGAGCTAAACGCTTTAAGAAAACAACAGCTTGAGCAAATTCAGCGTAGTAAGTTAGCCAACACAGGCAGTTTGGCAGCGGGATTAGCCCATGAAATCAATAATCCCATTTGTTTTATCCACGGCAATTTAATCCACGCTCAGCAGTACGCTAGCCTGCTGTTGGAAATTGTGGAAGCCTATGGCGATCGCTTGCCCGTGCCGGATCCTGCATTGGCGGCGATGCTCGATGAGGTGGACATTGAGTTTATTCGCGAAGATTTTCCTCGATTAATGGCGTCGATGCGAGAGGGATCAAAGCGCATCCGTGGGGTGGTGTCGTCTTTGCGCACCTTTGCCAATTTGGATGCCGCCCACCTTAAGAAAGTAGACCTGCATCGAAATTTGGATAGTGCGCTGCGGCTGCTAAACCACCGGCTGCTGGATTTGGGGCAGTGCTCATCGTCGATGGAAATTAACGTGGTACGTCACTATCGGGAGCTGCCGCCGGTGGAATGCTATCCGGGCTTGATCAATCAGGTTTTTTCTAATGTGGTCAACAATGCCATTGACGCTATTTACCGGCGCTTTGGTTTGCTTGATGGAGAGTCTCAGGAATCTTTGGAGCATGGGCCACTTGATATCCAATCCTTTGAAAAATCTCCCAAGGAAGCAGCAATGGCGGCGCTGTCTGGGGGGCAGCTAGAGTTGGAAACTCGCTGGAACCAGGAGGAAAATTGGGTTGAGGTGACGGTGCGCGATGATGGGGATGGTATTGCGGAAGATAATCGCGATCGCATTTTCGACCCGTTTTTCACCACCAAGCCTGTGGGACAGGGCATTGGGCTGGGGCTAACGGAAACGCGCCAAGTAATTGTGGAACACCATCGCGGTCAAATTGAGCTGGATACGACCCCCGCTAGGGGCACTGCATTGACACTAAAAATTCCTGTTAATTACCGACCGGATTTTGTGGTGTAGCGGTGGCGCGTCAGTGGTGTCAATATCGGCCGATGTAGAGACCAGCCGTTCAATGTGTTGAGCTTGTGTATCGATTATGGTCGACTCTTGAACTAATCAAACAGTCAGAGATCTGCGGGGCATCGTTTGCGCAGGGTTGGCGACACCCATAGGGGGGATTTAGCTTCGACTAAGTGACTCAAAATTGTCCTGTTTTTTAGCCACTGACCATAATAGGGTGTGTACTCCCCACTGCTAGTAACTTCACGCAGTGGAGAGTACGCGCCCTTTCAAAACAAGCAATATTAGGCGCTGAAACCCTCGCGGCTAACCGCTTTGGGATTTGGATGATGACAGCCCCTAGTCCTCTGATAGTTGTTTAAAGAAGGTGGTGATTTCTGTTTTTGCTTTTTCGTCCAAACGCTGCCAATCAATATCGCCCCCCGTTTCAAAAAGACTTTCATCCACGTCCACCGAAACGCGATCGCCCGTGCTCAGGGCGGCCCGCGCCGCATAGTCCTGGAAACAAATGCGATAGCAAATTTGCCACAGGTCAATCATAGCGGTGCGATCGCCCTTTTTTAGGTGAAACGTGTACAGCGGCTGGGGTTGGGGCTGGGCATTGAGCGCACTCTGCACCTCATCAACCGTCTCCATATCCCCCACCTTCTCCGCATCCTTAAGCTGCTGTTCCAAAAGCTTGATGCGGGTTTTCGTTTCCTCCGTTGTGCCCTCGGGCCATGCCCACTCTTCTTCGTACTTCCCCTGCCAATCGCACTGGTCCAGCGCCTTGCGAATATTGTCAATCGCCCGAATTAGGGCCGGCTGCATCAACGCCTCCGCCTTGTACCAGGCATCCATATCCTTCAATTTTGGCTTCATCGTCGGCACCAATATTAAGCAAAGAAAAAAGAACAGTAGGGTTTTAGGTTTAAAACAGCACAATTAACCCAGCCGCTATAAATTCTAATCAACCTAAAACGTTAGTCACGTAATTCCCAAACCGTCAGCTTAGACTTGCTTTGAAAATTTGCCGTAAGAAACCTGCCATCGTTTTGTCGCGCCCCCAATGTAATCCCTAGGGTCAGCCCCATGCCCTCGATCGCCCGTAAAAATCTATTTGAAGATATTCCTCGTTTCCTTGTGGCCCAGGCAGGAATTATTTTCTCCGTCAGCTTGGTCACCATCCAAACGGGGGTTTTTCGGGGCTTTATGCAGTCCGCCTCCTTGCTGGTGGATAAATCCAGCGCTGACCTGTGGATTACCTCAAAGGATTTTGTACATATGGAGCTAACCTTGCCGCTGCCCTATGAACGGGTGGTGGAGGTGCGTCAGGCGAAGGGGGTAGACCGGGCGGAGGCGGTAATGTTGAGCAAGGCGCTGTGGCGCGATCGCGATGGCAAGTTGGACACCGTGTCCGTGGTGGGCACCCATCCAGGAGCGTCGCTATTGCAGCCATGGAATGTGGCGAAAGACGATATTCAAGACCTAAAGCAGCCTTATCAAATCCTGGTGGATCGCTCCAGTCTGTCGAAGCTAAATCTGAAGGACCCTGATAGCGTGGGCACCGTTAGTGGCTTGCCCGCAGAGGTGACCGGTTTGACCCAGCGCACCCAGTCAGTGGTGTTTAGCCCCTTTGTGTTTGCGTCGTTGGAAACGGCAAAGGCTTATTTAACGAACAACCGTCAGGGACTGGTGGACTGCCAGGTGCGGGATAACGGGGAAATTAGCTGTGCCCAAACCGCCAGCAGCAATATTGCGCCCCAGGATGACACAGGTAATTCCAGTGATTCAGAGGGCATTGAAGCACCGCCGCCGTTGCGCAAGCTTAATTTGGCGGATCCGGTGACGTTTATTTTGGTGCGGGCCGAGCCGGGAGCTTCCTTGGATCAGCTACAAACTCAGCTAACGGAGCTGGTGCCTGAGGGGCGGGTCTATACCAGAAAGCAGTTGGCGGCCAGTGCCCAGGCGTTTTGGCGCGATCGCACCGGTGTGGGCTTCGTGTTGGCGTTGGGGGCGGTGGTGGGAATTATTGTGGGGGTGGCAATCGTAGGGCAAATTTTGTATACCCTCACCAGCGATCGCATCCGGGAATTCGGCACCCTCAAAGCCATGGGCGCATCAGACTGGGTTTTGCGCAAAATTGTAATTGAGCAAGCCCTGTGGATGGGACTGTGTGGCTATTTGCCGGGGGTGGGGCTGAGCGCTGGGGTTTCTGCTTGGGCAATGGCGGAGGCGGGGGTGATTATCGCCATCTCGCCCCTGAGCATTGTGATTACCTTTGGGGGCACGATTTTAATGTGTGTGGGGTCGGCGCTGTTTGCTATTCAAAAAATTAATCGCGTTGATCCGGCGATCGTCTTTAAAGCCTAGGGTTCAACCCCCTTTGAATACCGGAATTGCTGGAGCGATCGCCCCTTCGGTTTGTAATACCAATTCTCCAATATTGCGAGATAATTGATGAACATTGATGGTGACGCT
>CALGDE010000139.1 GCA_937883785.1 uncultured cyanobacterium | reverse complement strand
TGATGCTGTAAGTCATGGCGAAAAAGGCTTTCACCTACTCTGTCACCCCGTCAGATATGGTCAGTTCAACAGGACAATTTTGAGTCACGCAATGAAGCTGAATCCCCACTATTGGCTTTGCCAGTGCTTGGCGAACGATGACCCTCGGCGATCGCTGACTGTTCTACTAGTTCAAGCGTCGATCATAAAATCTCAGGGGGTCAACGCGATTTAAATAGTCCTGTAATAGGTCATCGGGAATGCCGGGTAGGGTGAGGCGCTCGCCCGATACACCGCGTAGCCATTGGGTAATCAACGCCCCGTTACCAATGCCACTGCTAAGCCCCCAAGATCCGGTGCCGGAAATGGCATATCCGTTGCTGGCAAAGGGACCAAGGGCCGCCATCCCGTCTGAATACAGAGGACGCAATCCTGCCCACGGATTGATTTTGTCTTTCAAAGGCATCCAGTCGGCGGCGGCGACGAATGTCTTGCCGTTGAATTCTGCCCCCAGTAGATTGCCCATTACCTTGGGCACAAATGCCATCGCCTGTTGAATTTGTTGAGCGATCGCCCACTGCACCCCAGGATGCTCAAAATCCAGCGGCGGCTCGTTATTGGCTCCCGGGTAAAACTTCAGACCACCCACCCGCAAAATCCATCGATCCAGCACTGTGTCAAAGGTGGGGCTAAACACCAGAGGACCGAGTACATCCTGTTTCCACGCCCGTTGGGGAAAAGACTTAACGGAAGTATTGGGAATCGCTGGCGGCAAAACCAAAGTAATTGAGGTGCCTGCTACGGGAAATAAAGGTGCCGCGATCGCCCCACTTCGGTGCAATAGATCATCAAATCCAGTGGCAAAAACGTAGGCGTCCTCAGCGGTGCCCAAAGTCCTGCACCCCGAATGCTGCCCGCCAAAAGTTTTCACCGTTAAACCGGTAATTTGCCGGTGCAGCCCTTGGGCGGGCGATCGCCACTGAATATCTTGCACATGGGTATTGGTACAAAGGCTCACCCGATTTGTTGCCAAAAGACTTTGGGTCAGTTCTTCCATCAGCCGCCCCACGTGAATCGCCCCCCCCGGCTGCAAGGTCAACGCTCCGTCAAACTGGCGATCACCGTCCAATCGCGACTCCAAATACGCCCCCATTGCCGGGTCAAAATCCAGAGCATCTTGGTAAGTCACCACTTGACCAGGATTATCCCAACCACAGTCTGCCCCCGCGTTATTCAAACGACTCACCTCAGCGATCGCCCGCCGTTTAGCCCGCTTACCGCCATAGATCCGCAGCTTTTCGCTAATATAAAATCCGCTCTTTTCCGCGAGTTTTGGACACTCCTGTGCCCAGGATTGCCACTGGGTAAGTGTTGCCAAGCCAAAGCGCACTAGGGATAAATCGCGATTGACAATATCTGAGGCGATCGCCCGTAAGCCCGCTGCATAGTCATCCATTTGGGCTTGATCGGCAGGAGTAGCCACAAACCCTGGATAGGCATACCCACCTTTTTCCAACGGAGTAGCCAGCGATCGCTCCAGCTCGTCAGGCTTCATCCCCGCTGCCACTAACCCCTCCGTCGCCGTTAGGCTGCGCCCGTTCCCCTGGGTCAACCCGGTGCCAAGCTGCTCCGCCCGTTCGATAATTACTACCTGAGACCAGGGGGTGGCTCCATCGGCAATCTCTTTCAGCAACGATTGGGCGGTCAGCAGTCCTGCTACGCCGCCGCCGATGATGTACACCGTGGGCAAGGTTTTGGGAGACGAACTTTCAGAGAACGAACTTTTAGGGGTAGGTGCGGTAAATAAAGGCGAGTCAGCCAATGGAGAGTTTTCGAACGGTGCCACAGAACTAATCGCAGTGAAACTAACGGGGATTACCAATCTAGCGTCAGTTCTATATCAGCCAAGGCTAGCTTCAGATTTTATTACCGCAGCAGCATCTCTGTTTGCAGTCATCAGTGGCAGTCATTAGTGGCAGCAATAGGAACAGCCATTCGGCTTCAGGTGCTTTGTGACTTCTGATCGACCCTTGAATTAGTAGCACAGTCAGCGAGCACTGAGGGGCATCGTTCGCGACGACCACACACGACTAATCACGAATCCTACCTGAAGCCAGCGTTGGTGAAGATTCAGCGGGGGGCTCAGATTCTGGAATATTGCAGTTTCCCCCTGGGCAGTTTTGTCCCAGGCGATCGCGAGCTCCCAACCGTCGCAGCACCCGATACACGTCCACAGGCTCCTTAACTCCTTTCATTGGCAGCGGCCCCCAGGACTCCACCTGAAAATGATCACCCAGGTGCACCAACGTTTCCCGCGCCAACAAAATCCGGCAAACTCCCGGCTGGCGATCGCGAACGCAGCCTTCTAGGCGAGACGCAATATTAACGCTGGACCCAATGGCGCCGTACTCCCAACGCTTATGCCCGCCGATGCTGCCCACCACCACCGGTCCGGTGTAAATTCCAATGCGCACCTCAATGGACGGCAATCCCTGGTTTTCAAACCGCTGATTAAGCTGCGCTAGCCCATCGCGAACAGCCAACGCACAATCCACAGCATTTTGGGCATCCGCCGCCACCTCCGCCGCATTAGTTCGCGGCACCGGCACCCCAAAGAGCGCCATCATGCCGTCCCCCATAAACTTATTTACGGATCCGCTATACCGCTGTACCGAGTCGCTAACCAGCACAAAGTAGCAGTTCAGCCACTCCAGTAGCAGTTCTGGCTCCATCTGTTCTGCCACCGGACTAAAGTTTCGAATATCCGAAAACAAAATAGTTGCCGTTGCCTTGCGACCTGGTAACTGTCCCCCCCGCAATAGCTCGTCCCGATTATTCCAAAGGGACTGGGCGATCGCCGGTGATGTATTCTGCTCCAACAATTCCAGCAGGGCAATGCGCTGGCGACGAGCTTGGTGAGCCTGCATCATCAGCGTTCCTCCCACTCCTAGCCCCAGCCCCAGGGTTGGCGCCACCCAGGGCACCCAGGTTACCCCCTGAACAAACAGCCCCAGCGTAGACGCCGCAATAACTCCAGACCCCGCTGCCCCCAGCCCCGCCGCCAGTAGGGGACGTCGGGAAAAATAAGCGGCGCCGCATCCAACACTAACCCATAGCACCAGCCATAAAAATTCTTGCCAGTCTGCCCAGTGGGAAAGCAGGGGAATATTGCCCTCCACCGCATCTATAATTTGCAACAGAGCTTGGGCATGGACGTAAACGCCGGGAATTTTCGGACGAGTGGGATTGGTGGCACTATGGGGCGTAAAAAACACATCCCGCAAACTTTCCGCCACGCTGCCGATCAGCACCACCTTCCCTTCCACCAATGCCGGGTCAAAGTCTTCGGCGAGCACCTGGGAGAGAGATAACTCGGGGGCAACGCGATCATAGTGGCGATAGTTCAGCATTACCTGGTAGCCGAGAGTATCGTCTCCAGTGACTCGGTAAGCCCCTGACGTGGAGGTTAAGGGAAAAAACGTGGACTCGCCAAAGTCCATCCAGTTGGGGTTAGTAATGTTGTTACGAGTGCGAATTTGTCGTGGCGCAAAGTATTTCTTCGCCAGCTGCATGGGGAATGAAAATAGAAGCTGTCCCGTGGGTGTTGCAGAAACCAGCAGATTTCGCCGCACAACGCCGTCTTCGTCTAGCACCACGTCATTAAAGCCCACCTGATCGAGGGGAGGGCGATCGCCATAGGCGATGGGATGCTTAGCCCCATCAATGGCTCGAATAGTGACGATATTAGGCACATTAAGCTGGCGAGCAAGGTCACCGTGCCCTGGATCAAAACGCAGGTCCCGATAAATATCAATACCAATGGAGGCAGGGCGATGCTTTTGCAGCTTTTCTAGGGCTTCAGCAAAAATGGCGTCAGATAGGGGCCATTCTTCCTGCTGTGCAATATCGTCGTCGCTAATGCCAACAATCAACAGCCGCGAATCGGGCTCTGCCTGTCCCCGGGCTCGCACCATTAAGTCATAGGCTGTTAATTCAAAGCGCTGGAGCCATCCCAGACTTTCCGCGCCTGAAACGGTGCCAATCACCAATAGGGCGATCGCCACCGTTTGGGGCCACTGCTTTTCCCCTAAATTAAGCCGTTGAGTTACGGCGGACACAGACCGGGAAGGCAGCATAGACCGAAGCCGCTGCACCAGTTGTAGCGCTACAGGTTTAATGTTAGCGAGCATATTAAGCAGGCTTAGGCGTTTAGGTGTTTTTTAAAAATGGAAATCATTTTGTAACCCCAATTACTGTCAGCTTAGCCCACGTCCCCTGTTCTTCAGGGTCTTCCGTGGGCAGTCACCTGATCGTCCTGGAGCCCGTGACGGAACCTTAAATTTTTCCAGTTTTCTGAGATAGTTTCCTTGGACAGATAGTTCCCTTGAATAATTTTTTGGGTGGATCACTCCTTCAAAGGACCCTATCAATAACTAACTTCATTAAGGCGCAGCCACAAACAGCAAGATTAGAACCACCGCGGTAATGATTATCAAAAGTCCATAGAACCACAGGGACAGGCGATCGCCCGGGACCCCGCCATCCCAAAGGGCCAAGCCCGAAGACAATTCAGGGGACAGCTCCGCATTACCATCTTCGCCACGGCTGTTGTTGTCCCCACTGTCACGGTTACCGTCTCCATTTCTACTGCCCATGGCTCCAAAGTCCACAGGCACCACCCGCTGGAAACTGCGCCGCAAAAACTCTCGCCCCTGGTCCACCTTACTCCAGCGCACAGCAGCGTTCAGTCCATGAAGGGGATAGCTGATGCTCACACCTGCAGGGGCGATCGCCGCCTGAGCCTCACCACTCCCAAAAGCCGCCAACGGCACCGAAAAAAACTCTCGCACCCCCTGCTGTCGCAAACTCATCCCTAAACAGAACAGCCGCTGATTCGTGAGCAGCACAACACAGCGCCGCCTTTGGTAAATCACACCCACCATATCCAGCAGCGTTTCCGCAGGGTTCAGAAAATACACCAGAAATGCCGCCAGTCGGGGCACCTGCCATCGATATTGCCAGCCTAAGTTTTGCTCCAACATCCAAGCGCGATAGTCGCTCTCTGGATCCGCGTCCCATGGCGACGACGGCAACCCTCCGGGAACTTCCGTCGCCTCACCGTTAAAAACCGGCAACTGAGGGACATTGGTCGCCGTTCCCCCTGCGTCTTTTCCATTGCTGGCCGCTGCCGCTAAAGCTGCCAAATTTACGCCGAAAGCTTGCCCCTGGGGCGCGGTTTGGGACGAAGATCGAAACGGGCTTTGGGATGATAGGTTCGCGGTTTCTGCCATACTCCGTTGCCTCCCCCCTTCCACATACCCGTCTTCTCCCAGCTCCAACCATTCCACCCACAGGGGCTCCATGGCTCCCGCTCGCCATGCGCTAACCTGCACCGAATCCACCTGGCGCACCTTAAGAATATCCATCCCCCGCCGCACGAAAGTCACCAGCGTTCCCTGGGAGGGCAACCCTCCGTGGGCAACAAGCTGTAACAGCAAACAATTACCCTCAAGCTGGGCTTCCACCGCAACTTGTACTGACGTCAGTTTGCGGTTCATTAGGGTGGCGATCGCCTCCACATTTCCCTGACGGGCTAAAACCAGTAAATCCGTTTGAGACATAGTGATTAAACGACAAAGAGGCAGTGAGGCGATTTTAAAGCCCACTACCTCCACAACCTACTCCATGATCCTTGCCGGTTCCAGGGCTGTCATATCCGAGGCAAGTTACCGGTTCACCCCCAAAGTCTCTGAATGCCTGGGGAAAACGTTCTTCAAGACAGAAATCTTGAGGGCTGAAGTTCTAGAGCGTTTCATCAATTAAGTGCTAGAAATTTTACGCGGTGGGGAAGCCGCGCCCTTTCAACACAAGAAATGCTAGGGAATATAACCCCTGAAATCTCCGGCGTTAAGACTTAAATGATGACAACCTCTAGCGACCTGAACTTTGGAACCTGGCTATCGGCAGTCCTTAAACCGTCGCAGGAATTTTTGCAGGGACGCCCGCTTCCTCAGGCTTCAGGATAACTTTGTCATCCTCGTCCGTATCCACCAAGACGTGATCGCCTTGCTTGATGTCCCCTGCTAACAACGCTTCTGCTAAGGCATCTTCCAGAAGCTGGGTCACTTTACGACGTAGGGGACGGGCACCGTAGGCCGGGTCGTAGCCTTCGATCGCCACCTTATCCTTGAAGCGATCGCTCGCCACCAAAGTAATTTCCCGGTCTGCCAAATAAGTGGACACCTGTTGCACCATCAGGTCAGCAATCTTGCGCACCTGGGGCTGGGTGAGCTGGCGGAACACCACAATCTCGTCGATGCGGTTAAGGAACTCAGGACGGAAGAAATTCTTCAGCTCATCCTGCACTCGCTCCCGCATGCGCTCAAACTGGGCATCGTCGCCCGTTTCCACCTCAAAGCCCACGCCTTGACCGCCCTTCTCGATGGCTTTGGAGCCCAAGTTGGAGGTCATAATAATTAGCGTATTTTTGAAGCTCACGGTGCGCCCCTGGGAGTCGGTCAATCGCCCATCGTCCAACACCTGTAGCATGATGTTGAAAATATCCGGGTGGGCTTTTTCGATTTCGTCGAAAAGCACCACGCTGTAGGGACGACGGCGCACCTGCTCCGATAGCTGTCCCCCATCGTCGTAGCCCACGAATCCCGGAGGCGAACCAATCATTTTGGACATGCTCTGGGGGTCCATATATTCGGACATATCCACCCGAATCAGCGCATCGGAATCTCCAAACATAAATTCTGCCAACGCCTTAGACAGCTCAGTTTTACCCACACCGGTGGGTCCCAAGAAGATAAAACTGGCGAGGGGACGCTCAGGGTCACGCAGTCCAGACCGAGCCCGGCGCAGGGAACGCGCCACCGCCGATACGGCTTCTTCCTGCCCAATCAGTCGCTCGTGGAGACGCTCCTCTAGGTGTACCAACATCGCCGACTCAGAATCGGTCAGCTTGGTCACCGGTACCCCGGTCCAGGAGCTAACAATATTGGCAATGTCCTCTTCGCCTACCGTGGGCACATCATCAGTGCTAGCCCCATTGGCAGCCTTGATTTCAGTGATCTTTTCCTGGAGGGCTAATTCGCGATCGCGCAGGGACCGAGCCACGTCAAAGTCTTGCTTTTCCACAGCGGCGTCTTTGTCATTGAGCACTATCGCCAGCTCCTTCTTCAGGGAACGTAGCTCAGGCACCGCCGGATTATTCGCCAAATGCACCCGGGACCCGGCCTCGTCGATCAAGTCAATGGCTTTGTCCGGCAGGAAGCGATCGCTGATATACCGATCCGCCAGCTTCACCGCCGCTTCTACGGCTTCGTCAGAAATGGATACCTTGTGAAACTCTTCGTAGGTGCGTCGCAGCCCAAAGAGAATTTCCATTGCCTCCGGCACCGACGGCTCACCAATTTTCACCGACTGGAACCGACGTTCCAAAGCCGCATCTTTTTCAATGTATTTGCGGAACTCTTCCAGGGTGGTGGCGCCCATGCATTGCAATTCACCACGGGCCAAGGCAGGCTTCAGAATATTCGCCGCCGTCAGCCCCCCTTGCATGGTGCCAGCGCCCAGCAAGTTGTGCACCTCATCAATAAACAGGACCACATTGCCGGCTTCGCGCACCTCTTCCACAATTTGAGTCAGGCGCTCTTCAAAGGCACCACGATATTGGGTCCCTGCCACCAGCAGTCCCAAATCCAGTGCCACCACCTCGCGGTTTTCAATACCTTCAGGCACTTCCCCCGCCACAATGCGCAGGGCTAAACCTTCAGCGATCGCCGTTTTACCCACGCCAGGCTCACCCACCAACATGGGATTGTTTTTGGTGCGGCGACCCAAAATCTGCACCACCCGCTCAATTTCTCGCTCGCGACCCACCACCGGATCTAGCTTGCCGTCCTTAGCTTTTTGGGTCAGATTCTCCCCAAACTCCGCCAGCAGACTGGAGGACTTACCCTTCTTATTTCGAGGCGATCGCCGTCCCCCGCGATCCTCTCCCGCCGCCACCGGCACAGACTCGCCCAACTTGCGAATCAACGCCACTCGCAGCTCTTCCAGATTCACGTCAAAAGCCTGAATCACCTTAGCTGCTGAATTATCCTGGTCCCGCACCAAGGACAACAGCAAATGTTCCGGCGTCACGTAAGACTGACCATGCTGGCGCGACTCTTCCAGGGACCGCTCTAAAATCTGCTTCACCTTCGGCGTGAAGGGAATTTCCGGGGGCACATTGCCGGCGCCCCGACCAATCATCGATTCAACTTGCTTCCGCGCCTTTTCTAGGGTCACGCCCGCCTCAGCCAGCAACTGGGCAGCGGGACTCTTTTGCTCCCCGATAACGCCCAGCAAAAGCTGCTCACTGCCCACCAGGCGATGCCCCAACCGTCGGGACTCTTCCTGGGCAAACAGAATGATTTGGATGGTGCGGTCAGTAAAATACTCAAACATGCCGATGGGTGGTAGGGGTAACTTAAAGAGTGCTTCTTAAATTTGAAATCTTGTTATGGGTTGTGATACTGCGTTGAAATCATAAATTCAAGCCTTTAATGAATTGGACTTGTTAACAATGCTGAGGGTTGCCGTGACGGTGGCAAATTGTTTGGTGGACTCGCTGAGTTGTAAATCGTAGATGCTGTTTACAGGTCTCACGCTGTCGCAACTGGAAGCGGGCTTAGGATGATATTCCACGACCCTTCAGCGTTAATTCAAAGCTTTAGCTTTGAAGGTTGACAGACAATGGAGCGCTTTGTGGTTCGTAGATATACCCAAGGCGATAAAAATGTTTACATTGTTTCCAAACACTATAAATTAATTTGCGATCGCAATGGGCTTATCCGTGGGACGGGAAACCGACCTGTATCTAGCGCTACCAAAAAAGGCTATCTAACCCCCAAGTTCTGTAAACATCTTCCTTGCCAAGGCGTTACGTAGTCAGGAGAAAACAGTCAGGAGAAAACCCATAAGCGGGCGAGGAGAAGCCATAGGCAGAGAAAAAATTAGCGCTGGTTAGGGAATAGGGTGCTATCCGTTGCCCTGGGGCGATTTTTTAGGGCATCGAGAAGCCTTTGTTTGATGTCCTGTTCCAAGGCCGCTCGAGTACGTCCTTTGGGGTCAAATTGTCCCGTTTTGGGCAGAGGAGGATCGATGCGGCGGGAGCCTTGGTAGTTGTGCAGCCCTTGCACCCAGGTTTGCCGATCGCCTATGGACACTGGAGCCAAGGGAGCGTCACTGTTGGTGCTTAGAAATAAATCGCCGCTGTTGGGGGGAAGCTTAAGCAGTTGTTTTAAGGTGACGATCACTTGCTGGCGCAATTGGGGACGAGACGGCGACTCCCCAGCCAGTTCTGCCACCAGTTCCCGATTCAGTTGGGCGGTGGCTTGGTCCACAAGCTGCACCAGTTGACGCTGGGTGGCGGGAAATTGGGCGATCGCCCCTTGCAGCACCGGCGGAGATATTGGGGTCGGCAGTGAGGCAGTGCTGCTGGGAATGCGGTCAGGGATACCGGGGGTGGCGAAGTTGAGATTATCGCGATTGATAATAATCAGGCTGGGAATAATAATGCAGGCGCTAAGCCCCACCAGGGAAACGATGGTGGCTTTGCGGGAATAGCCGGGGGCTAGCCAGTACAGGCGGGCATTAGTGGCGGGCAGTTGTTTAAGGGTGGGAATGGGAACGCCGCCCATCTGGTTGCCTCCCATCAGCGGCAACTTTAGGCTAGGGGAACCGTACACCACCGTGCGCGGACGCTTTTTTTCTTGGCGAACAGGCTTGCGATGGTCACCTTTACGTACGGCGTCCCGGGATGGAAACGGGTCACGTCCTTTAAATTGCCGAGCGCGATCGCACCAGGGACACCGAGATTGGTGACTGTGATACACGTGGCGATCATTGACCCCACAGGTGGTTAGGCGAGCTTCGGCAGCTTCCAAAGCATTAACCCAGGCTTGGGCGTCGGGGCGATGGGCAGGGCTACGGTGCCCCTCTTCAAAGGTTTGGCGAAATAGCCCCCGTAGCTGAGGATCAAGGGTGGTGAAGGCGGGGGCAATGGGCTTTGGCTTATAGGGCGATCGCCGTTGCCCATAGGGAAAATGCCCCGCCACAATGCGCTGGTTCTTTAACGGCGGGTCGCCGCGCCCCGTATACACCCCGTCAAAGGGATGGGTCCCCTCCATTAGAAGCTGGAAAATTAACACCGCCAGCCCAAAACCGTCGTGGATGGGCGTGCGGTCAATGTGATTTAAATTTTTTCCATGCAGCTCCGGCGGCGTGAATTCCGGCTTGCCCACCCCACAGCGATAGACACGCTTGCCGTCGGGCACCTGAAACGAATCCGTATCCACCAGGGTCACCAGAGTGCTAGAGGACGCCAAAATATTGGACTCGTTAACGTCGCCAACGACATAGCCGCGGTCATGAATAGCGTGGAAAATTGCCGCCAAATTTCGCGCCATTCGCAGCAGGTAATGATAGGTAAATCCCAGAATCTCTGCCCGGCGAGTTTTCGGCGTGTAGAAATGATGCAGTGGACGTACCTGCTCCACCCGGGGCATCACAAACCCCAGCACCTGCTCCGGATGGTCGGGCAAGCCCACTAAGTCCGTTGGCCAAGCAATGGATGGCGTTTCACCGCCAGGATCAATAGGCGGGTTATTAAGCATCGCCTGTAGCTTTAAAAGCTGGTCTGGCTGGCGCTTGTGGGGATGATAGATCTTGGCCACCAGGGCGTCGTCTTCCAGCACCCGGTAGATTTTCCCCTCGCCGCCCCCTTTACCGGAGTCTTGCAAGGTCAGAATCTGCCCAGAGCGAAACCCTCGTACCTGCTTGTTTTTCTCCTTCGCCACCGTCGATTCTCTACCTTGCCCCAGCCTTTCAATTTTACGGTTGATACGTCTTTCAAAAATACATAATCCTGTGCGAAGTCGTGTTCGTCGCCGTGCCCAGTTTCCCAGATTTGTGTTGGCACCAAGGTGATAAAACCCTATGGAAAACCTTTGAACGACGACGGGGAATTGTTCTGCATGGCGATCGCTTCAATAGACCTCTTGCAGCCCCCGCCCTTACCCTAAATCCCTCTCCCCGGGGAGAAGGACTTCAGAAAAGCCTGTTTTTTTGCCATTCTCGCTCCCCATCTCCTTGAGGAGAAGCATGTCCTGGGCGTAGTCGCAGGGGAGGCTGGGGGATGAGGGCTTTCAGGGATTTTTGGTTTTTGCAAGAGGTCTATTGAATCAGAGCTTACGCAAAGCCACCCTTACCAAATGGGGAAACCGATGCAGCGTTTGTTTTTGGGTTCAGACGACATGTCTTGCATAAGTCCTGTGGATTTTGCCGACTGATTTCCCCGCCCGTTCTTGCCACTGAGTCAACTATCGACAAAAATTCTCTTTTATGCGGTTACACATAAGAGGCGGTTATACTTATAGAAAAACCAGAGAAACTTATAAAAAAACATACAACGAAACAATTGGTCGGACGCGATAATCAGCTGAGTATTTGCGCCGGGCATTTTTATGTCGGGCACGGATGTCGGAGGTTAGTGCGCTAAGCCTAAGAATCAGGGCGATGCAGAAGCACTAGCGTGTGCCCACAGGGCATATCCTTCAGGGCAAATTTAACAAGGTAGTTTGCTCAGTCAGTTTTGCCTAACGGTTTTATCAAGCTGATTTCAGCTCCGGGATTGCCCAGTTTTTCGCTCCTGTCACCGGCGCACTGCTCACTTTAGGAAACAGTCCATGGCGATTTATTTTTACAAAGCAAACCAAGCCTACGGGTGTTTCTCCAACTTTTCCCCCCATCGGGTCTATCTTCAGGGGCACAGTTGGGCAACGTCCGAGCATTTTTATCAGGCGCAAAAGTTTGTAAATTCCCCTGATGAGGTGCTGGTTTCTGCAATTCGTCAGGCAGCGACCCCTGAAGAGGCGGCGGCGATCGGGCGCAATCCTCGGCATCAAATTCGCCCAGATTGGGACCAGGTGAAACAGGAGGTCATGTACGACGCGGTAAAGGATAAATTCCAGCGTCACCGTTCCATTCGCGATATTTTGCTGGGCACCAACGATGAGCGGCTTATTGAGGATTCACCGGTGGATTATTACTGGGGCTGCGGGGCGAAAGGCAATGGACATAATCATTTAGGGCGAATTCTTATGGCTGTTCGCGGCGAGCTGAGACAGCGTTCAGCGCCGATTCTGACCTTTGCAACGCCTTTGCCGCTGGTGCTGGATTAGGAGAGCCACTGTGGGGGTTAGAGTTAGCTTTATCTGAATTAATTGTGTTCGTATCAGAGCACCGATTATCGGAAACGTCAGCATTTGAGGAACGGGACTGTAAGGTGCTCAACATTTCTGGCGCTGGTCCCGTGCGCTTAAGAAGCCAGTAAGTTTTCATTTCCCCGCGCCCTTTAATGGGAATTGTTCCTCGCTTTTCAAAGGCATAGCGATCGCCTAACGCCTGATAAACCACATCGGTGGTGTGGATGCGATTCTCGCCGCCGTGGGATTCCATACGGCTCGCCACATTTACCGTGTCCCCCCACAGGTCGTAAATAAATTTGCGTAGTCCAATAACCCCGGCGATAACGGGACCATGGTGGATGCCAATGCGTAGCTTTAGGTCAAGATTTAGCTCGTTGTTGATATCTTCCAGCACATCCAACATGGACAGGGCCATTTCCGCGATCGCCGTAATTCCACAGCTACAGTGGGTCATGGGCACGCCGCCTACCACCATGTAGGCATCACCAATGGTTTTGATTTTTTCCAGGTCGTAGCGATCCGCAAGCTGATCAAAGCGGGAAAATACTTGATTTAAAATTTCCACCAATTCCCTCGGCGGTAGCTGTGCCGCCAAGGTGGTAAAGCCTACCAAATCGGCAAACAACACCGTCGCGTCTTCAAACCGTTCCGCAATGGTGCGCTCCCCCTGCTTGAGGCGTTCGGCGATCATCACGGGCAAGATATTGCGCAATAGCTCATCGGACTGGCGTTCCGCTTGACGACGGCTGGCAATTTCCTGATGAATGGTTTGGTACATGGTGTTAAACGCCCGCTGCACATCCCCGAGCTCATCGGTGCGATCGCCCACTGGACACAGGACACCCGCTGCCTGGTCTGGGTTTGCCAGGCTAGCTGCCACCTTTTCCAGCTCTCGCCGCAGCGTAAGCACCGGTCCCACCGTGGTCCAATACACCACCACGATGGTGACCCCCGTCACAAACACAGAAATAATCAATACCAGCCCGGCAATTCGCGCCGCAAACCAGTGCAAAGCCGTGCGCGATCGCGTGAAATTGTGGCGCATTACCACCGTGTAGGGCTGCTCCTGGGAACTCGGCCAAGCGATATCCAGGCGGGACCAGTCAGAGGATAGTTCATGATAAAAACGGCGATCGCCTCCGGCACTGGATCCATCCTGAGACTGTAATGACCATTGTTTCTCCCATCGCAACGCCGGTCGATCCCCAATCTCACCCAACATTTGACCGTCCAAGCCGTAAATCGCAATCCCTAGCAAATTGGGATTGGCTTCCAGATTTTCCTCCAGCTTTGCCAAAATTTTAGGCTGTTCCAAGGGACTCGCCATCATGGATCCCATCTCATCCATCGCCCCCTCACCGGATTCCCGGCTGCCGAGAGCACCCATTGCCGTTTCCGACAGCACCGCCACCTGGTCAATTTGCTCCCGTTTTTCCCGCCAAAAAGACGGCACAAAAATCCCCAGCTCAATCACAACAATGCTGGCAAAAACGCCAATGGCAATTTTTTTGGAAAGCTTAGCTCGCCAGATACCAACCATGGAGCTTAGAGAGCGAGGATGTGTCATTGAACGGTGAGGCGTTAAACAAGTAACGGAGCGATGTTAAGGGCTATTTCCTTACGGCGTCAGGGATCCGCTTGCAACCTAAAAACAGGTAATGGTGGAGTTTTGGCAGACGAAGCGTAGAGGGTAAACAGCGAAAGACCAGACATTTGGCGTTGAAAAAATTTGGTCTTGAAACAACGCAAAAGCTTTAAATGCACCCGTAAGGTGATAACCCACAAGCTGATTAAGTAGGGCTATCAACCCCATCCTAAACGGCTTCTTATTCAGTCTTCGTGAATGATGGTGTGAAAACCGCATAACTTCCAGGGATTTCAGACTTTTTCAGCTTCGAGGGCGTGGGGCGTTCTTCCCACCTATAGCAGCGACGGAGTGAGTTAAGACATACTGAAGAAAGCTGTTTTCTTC
>CALGDE010000138.1 GCA_937883785.1 uncultured cyanobacterium | reverse complement strand
GTTGCAGAGGCAGTGCCCGTTCGTAATACTCCAGCGCCTTGCTCTTCTCTCCCAGAGAATCGTAGACCGCTCCGATGCCGGTGAGCGTCGCTGACTCGCCGCCGCGATCGCCTATTTCTTCATAGATAGCAAGCGCCGCTTCGTAGTGCCCTAGCGCTCGATCTTTCTCGCCAAAGTCATCTGCAATTTTCCCCAAGACTAATAAACATAGAGCTGCTTTCTCTGGCACTCCATTGGAACGAAACCAACGCAGCGCCGCCGTAAACTTTTCCCGAGCCTGCTGACGCGCTTCGACGGTTCCCTGCCGAAACAGTTGAGACCCTTCCCGTAACAGCTGATCGCTTTCATTGCTTTGCGTACCCTGGGCGAGCTGCACCGCCTCCAACGCTGACCACTCCAACGCGATCACCCCCGGTCCCGCCAATCCGCTTGCCGCAATCGCGATCGCCAATGAACCGCTCAAAATTCCCTGTGCCATAGCCCCTCTTCCTACACCTGCTCCCACGCAGTTAGTTGTGAATCTACTGCATTTCTTTAGCAGCAGTTGCCCAGCGATCTACGGACACAGCAAGGTTTTCAATGCCTCGACCGTCTGCGGTGGAGCGACCAGCGCTGTGTAGTCCCACAATATAAGGCTTACCATCTTCAAAAAAGCCAAAAATCGGTCCGCCGGACGCGCCGCCATTGGTATCGCAATTGTGGATCAATTCTTCTCTGAAAGTATCCAGAATGCTGCAATTTTCATGGACACCAGCCGTTTGTCCAGGCTCATCTTCGGGAAAATCGCCAGAGTAGCCAACCATACGAACTTTTCCGGCAATGGCTTCGCGGAAATTATCTTGCTCAAAGTCTAGATTTCGCCAGCCCATATAGCCATAGGTTTCCCCAAGGGGGCGATCCAGCTCGAGAAGTGCCCAGTCTGCATGGAGCGCTTGCCCCCAGCGGCGCGCACCAACCTGAAAATCCGTGACACGAGCGGACACAATGGAACGTCCAGAGATAAGGGCGGGGCGAAAACGCCAAGCCGCTGCCTTAGGGCTACCCGTGTCGCCATAGGTAATGCAATGGGCGTTAGTAAGCACAAGGGATGGACCGATAAGTGTCCCGGTGCAGTGATTTATCTTTCTGCCGGTGTGATCGAGGAGGTCGACGCGCCCAATTGCGGACCAGGGGAAACGGCGAGTGGTGACGGGAACGCGATCATCATTGCCGATAATGACACGGTCAGAGTCAAAAGGGCG
This sequence comes from uncultured cyanobacterium, assembly GCA_937883785.1. GTDB lineage: Bacteria > Cyanobacteriota > Cyanobacteriia > CACIAM-69d > CACIAM-69d > CALGDE01. The sequence continues at coordinate 8,307 of CALGDE010000138.1, read as the reverse complement.
GTCGGAAGTTTCGCGATCCGGTGGAATAAAGGCGTTGCCGTCGGTGTCATCATTGAAGGGAAGGTCAATGCGTGGGACGGGAGCATCGTCATCGGCGCGCACAGCGATCTGTTGAACCGTGCTGGTGCCGAGGGTAAGGGCGATCGCAACAAGAAGGGAGAGAGGACGACGACTCATGGCAGAGGACCTTGGGCGTGTAGGTAAGACGGTAGATTGCTTGACTGGAGCAGGTTAGTGCCATTCTCTATGCAGTGTAAATGCAACCCAATGGCTGAACCCAATGGCAAGGACAATTCCAAGGCTGGGCTAAACCCCTCACATCTGTAGGTCAACCAGCACATAGCAGTAGAAATGGACGTGATTAAACACAGTTAGCCCGAGCAATATTTTTTTCCCTGAGGTTACTGTTGAAAACTGTTTTGACCCCTTACCCCTACTTTTTGGTGGCGACAAAATGCGCTGCTGCTTAGACAGCACTTTTAAATTCCACTTCTAATTTTTACCGACCATATTTCAGCGGCAGACATTAATCTCAAACAAAATCCGCGATCGCCACATCCCCAATGACATGGGCATAGATCTCTTAACGCTGTTTGTCCTGATGAATGCCCCAAATACACCTGCACCTGTCTCACCGCCCACCAAATATCACACCCATTAGCCCTGAGTTAGAATCATAGCGATAACATTTGCGAGTTGGGTAGGAGCAATGGGGCGAATCTGGAGACCGCAGCGATTGCTAACCATAGCCATAGCAGCGATCGCTTCCCTATTGGTGCTCACCCTGCCAGTCACGGCAAGGGGCGCTAGCTGTAATGGTCTCTCCACTTGGAGCAGGTTTAGCAGCGGTCCCCAAGTCAATCAAGCTCACGTATTCTGCGGCGAATTTTCCAACAATCGTCCTAAGGGATTCCACTCTCGCCCCGGTGGCCGCAACCCCAACACCGTAGCCAACCTACAAATCACTCAAAATCCCAATAGCCAAGGAATTTACGGCATTCGCTGGAGCCATACCAGTAACCCCCAACGCACCAAGTTTTCCACCATGTTCCCGGACAGTTGTTCCACGGGACAGGTATTGAATTCCGTTCGCTACGCCGCCGGTAATCGTTCCCAATGCCCCGCCAGTGCTCCAAGCTGGTCCTGGTGCGGCCCCAGTGCCCCTGCCAGCGGTGGAGATTATTGTCGTGGCAATAATGGCGATCGCTTCACTGTTGCCGGAGCCTTCACCCGTCGCAACGATATTAATACTGCCTTCCCTCTGCGTTAGAACATTCACGACTCAGGTCGAGCATGAAACTCTTCTGGTGTAATTGCTATGGTCAATCCGGCTAATCCTGATGGTTCTGGCGATCGCCTCTCTTCCATTCCACCGGTGATCGCTGCCTATCTCACCCTTGATATTCAAAATAGTCCCGACTGGGCTCAAGAGCTAGCAGACCAAATCGATGCTGTTCGTCAAGGCAAATTGGATTATTGGGAGCGGTTGGGGAATGCCTATGAATTGGTTTTAACTCCTGACGGAGCCACCATCGTAGAAACCGTGGGACCCGACGAAGGCAATAGCGTTCAAGTGGAACTGGAAGACCTGGCGATCGCGGTACACACCTGGATGAGTGCGAGTCAGGATAAGGGCAATAGTGTTTAAGCACTGACCCATCGTTTCTTGATAGTGGCTTAGTTGTGACAACTGAAAGCTGCTGACTGGTAAACCTGCACTCCAGATAAAGTCAGCGATCGCCCCATTCCCCTCAGGCGTCAGTGAAATTCAAAAACCATCAAAGTCATCCTAGAAAGCCCTTAAGCCAAACCTAACCAGGGTCAGCGACGGCTTGATGAAGAGGGAGTTCGCAATAATCTTCTGCTGAGAGATTTAGCAACATATGGATATGGGGAATGCCGGCTTCGGTGAATGGCTTGCCCTCAGTTTTGAAGCCTAGTTTTTCGTAAAACTGGGTGATGTAGCTTTGGGAGTTTAGGGAGATTGTGCTGATTCCGGCTAGATGGCAAAAGGCGATCGCCTGGCGAACCATGGTGGTAGCGATGCCTTGGTTTCGGTAGTGGGGATGGGTGGCGATGCGTCCAAATTTTGCGGTGTCGGTTTTTAGAAGGATGCGCATTACGGCGACGGTTTCTTGATTGCAGCGGGCAATTAAGTGGCAGGCGGATTGATCGCGATCGTCCAGTTCTATTGATTCGGGCACACCCTGTCCTTTGACGAATACTTCATAACGAAGTTGTTTAGCGTCCTCCCAGAATTTTGAGGGTTGTTTGAAAAAGACGTAGTTTATCGGTGCCACCTACATAGACCTCTTGCACAACTCAAAAATCGCTGGAAGCTCTCATCGGTCCCCTTCGGTACCGGGTATTGCCGGATCATGAGGGGATAGAGGCATGGTGAATGCTCAGTTTTTTTCCCTGGCGATCGCCACCGTTTCCTTCTCCGCCTGCAAAACATCACGCCCGTCTAATTTTGGAGCCGGATCGATAGGACCGAAAGGTCAGCTTGATTTACGATAAGCTGCCGATACATTTTCGGTGTATTTTCCAGTCCTCCAACGGTTGATTACGAGTCAGTGCTACCCATGAAAAAAAACTGTCACCACTGCGACGGCAAAGGTTATATCGAAATACGCGACTGTTCAGCCGAGGTACAGCGCGAAGAAACCTGCGTGTTCTGTGAAGGGCGTGGCGAAATCGATACCGAATCTGTGTCAAACGACAACTTGATTTAATCAGACTCTTTTATAAACCTTGGGGTCCACTCGCTAAGCACATAAAAGCTGGCCAGGATCGCCAAGCATTTCCTTGGGGCTACCGCGACCTCGAAAAGAGGATGCCCCTCTAGGCTCCGCCCTGGAACCCCGAATCCGTGGAACACCCTACACCACGAGATTAAGCTCGCTACCATCGTCAGTTTGTATAGGTAACGCTGGGTCATTTCAATAGACAGATGTCCCAGACTCGCCTGCGCTGTAACGGCAGGCTCCCCTACCTAAAGACTGGCATGGGAGCGCCGGAACCAGTGAACAAAGATTCCCGCAATACTCACTTGATCGCCCGCTTCATTGATAGTTCGATAAATCTGGGCGCGGTCGCAAAGTCTACTCACCAGGCAGAAAACAAGTGTTGCCCACCACCGCCAGAGTCGCCTGCACTTCCATAAACAGAGCCCCCGGCATGAAGATAAATCGGGCTTTATCCCCTTTCCCATACACCGTTAGCTGAGTCACCCCGCGATCGCAGGGGAGATGGAGAAATAGAGATTAAGAGAATGAGTACTTCTCTCTATAAGGAATTCTGATTGTCAATTTATTGAAATAATCTGTAATAAAAGGCTACATTAGGTTCATAAGAAACAAGTTTCGCTGGAGACAAATAACATGTACACCACCGTTAATGAGTCTGGCCAAATTAACAACTACGCTAACGAGCCTGAAATGTATTACTCCTACTACCCCTCTAACTGGGAGCAGGGGCGGTATGCCAAGCTGGGTGCTTTGGCGACAGTGTTTATTGGTGTGGTGCTGATGACGGCGGTGGTTGTCACCTCAATTGCATAAGGCTTCCCTTGGGTCTCAAACGAAAGGAAATAAGGAAATAACATAAACAGCCCCCCTCAACTGCGGAAGTCGTTGGGGGTTATTTATGGCACTGAAGACCTGGCAGCCGCGGGCTTTGAGTGGGGGCGATCGCAATTTGCAGTCCGTAACGCAGTGGGTCTAGACCCGCCACAATGGAGCCCGTGAAAAATACGACCGGGAGCAAAATCTTGGCTACGTTTCAGACGCCCGAACGCGAAGTAAATATCGAATCTCGCTTGCAGCTCGAGACCTACATCGCCAGCGCCGATCACCATGCTGTCGAAGCCGCCGACCGACGTGAAGTGCTCAGCAGGCTCGCTCAGCCGCAAAAAACATTGCCCGCCAAATACTTCTACGATGCGCGCGGATCTGAGCTTTTCGAGGAAATCTGCGGCTTGCCGGAATATTACCCAACCCGCACCGAGGCGTGGATTCTTGATCGCTACGCCGGGGAAATCGCCAGCGCCACGGGCTTGTGCGAGCTGGTTGAACTGGGCAGCGGTAGCTCGACGAAAACGCGGGCGCTGCTTGATTCCTATTGCAACCTGGGCGGGGCATTGCGCTACAGTCCAATCGACGTGAGTCGCACGATCCTCACTGACAGCGCTCGCCAGCTTTTGCGCGACTACCCGACCTTGCGCGTGCGCGGCGCGATCGCCACCTATGATCACGCCTTGGCATCGCTGCCTCCCACCGACCTGCCGTCGCGGATGCTGGTGTTTCTTGGTAGCTCCCTGGGGAATCTAACACCGGGCGAATGCGATCGCTTGTTCGATCAAGTGCAGGGCTTCCTCGACGCGGGCGAATATTTCCTGCTGGGGGTCGATTTACACAAATCTACGGCGCAGCTCGAAGCGGCATACAACGATTCGCGAGGCGTGACAGCGGAGTTTAACCTCAATGTTCTGGCCCATCTAAATCGGCGCTTTGGGGCAAATTTTGATCGCGCCAACTTCGAGCACTGGGCGTTTTATAACGAGGGTGATCGGCAAATCGAGCTGCACTTGCGCTGTTTGCGCGGTCACGAGGTGACAATTGGCGATCGCTCGATTACCTTCACTGAGGGCGAGACGATCCGCACGGAAATCTCGCGTAAATTCGATGTGGAAGCGGTATGGCAACAGCTTGATCGCCACGATCTCGAACCCATTAACGTTTGGCGTGACCCGCAGAACTGGTTTGCTTCGATCCTGTCACGGCGGCGGGTTCGTTAAGTTAGTTTTGAACTTCCGAGCTTACCTGCCTGGGGCGCAAAATTTCGCGGGCGCACTGCTGTGAAATTTTGCGTTGACGCGACCACGCTGCTTTGAGGAATTGCGATCGTGTTGTCATCTCTGCCCGTGCCTTGCCTAAATCGCTGCGATCGCGCTGAGCTACTCGCCTACTTCGAGAACGCCTGGGACATCGAAGATTGCCTATTCTCAACGCTACGTTCCGACGGCGCTTTCTATGTTAGCCCTGACCCGCTGCGCAACCGGCTGATTTTTTACCTGGGTCACTCGGCGGTGTTCTATATCAATAAGCTGATCCGCGTCGGCTGGCTGAATCAGCGCATCGAGCCGCATTACGAAATGCTGTTTGAGATCGGTGTCGATCCGTCCACGCCGGAAGAGCTGGAGGCGGCCATGCAGCATGTGCAATGGCCGCAGGTTGATCGCGTTTGGAACTATCGCCACAACGCCCGTGAGGAAATTGCCCGCACCATCCGTAACGCACCTCTGGAGGAGGGGGGCGATCGCCCGCTGCAAAACCGTCCCCTCTGGGCGCTGATGATGGGCATCGAACACCAGCGTATCCACTTCGAGACCTCCTCAATGCTGTTGCGCCAGCTCGACGCCCATCACCTGCACCGCCCAGACCGGTGGCAGTATGCACCGACTGCTGGCGAAACCCCAGTCAATACGCTGGTGTCGGTGGGCGGTGCCCGTGCGGTGTTGGGTAAGCCGCTCACCTCGGGCACCTACGGCTGGGACAGCGACTACGGTGCGCGGGAGGTGGACGTTAAGCCGTTTCGGGTGGGTAAAACGCCAGTGACGAACGGCGAATTCCTCCAGTTTGTGCGCGACGGTGGCTACGAAAATCCCGAGTTTTGGGGCACGCGAAAACCGGACGCGCCGCATCCGAAGTTTTGGCGACGGGAGGGCGATCGCATTCGATACCGCACGGTATTCGAAGAGATCGACCTGCCGCTGACCTGGCCGGTGGAAATCAACTATGACGAGGCGATCGCCTATTGCCGCTGGTATGGGGAGGGAACACGGCTGATGTGCGAGGCAGAGTGGCAGGTGGCGGCGGGCGATCGCGCTGTCGACTCAGTTAACCTCGATGACAATCTCGATTTGCGGTTTGGTTCGCCGAGTCCGGTGGGCTTGGCTGAGAGTGATGAGCTTTGCGATCTGCGCGGCAACGTCTGGGAGTGGCTGGGCGACGACTTCGCGGGGCTACCGAGCTTTGAGCCGCACCCGCTTTACGCCGACTACTCGGAGCCGTTTTTCGACGGGCAACACAAGGTTATGCGCGGCGGCTCCTGGGCGAGTACGGGAGCTTACGCGTCCAGCCGCAACTGGTTTCGTCCGCACTTCTATCAGCACGCCGGATTCCGCATCGCGCGGGATATTTGAGTAAACTTTCCAAGAAAAATATCATGTTCCGACCCACGCCTGTCTCCCCTGAACCCGGCCAAGAATCCGTCTGGGACTACCCCCGCCCCGCCTGCTGGCAAGCCACCGACAAGCACATCAAAATCATCTTCAATGATGTTGTTATCGCCGATACCCGCAACGCCAAGCGTGTCCTAGAAACCAGCCACCCGCCCAGCTACTACTTGCCCCCCGAAGACATTAACTTCGATTATCTGAAGGTGATGCCCCGCCAGACTTTCTGCGAATGGAAAGGCGTCGCATCGTACCTCACGGTGGCAGTGGGCGATCACACTGTAGAGAACGCCGCGTGGCAATACACTAACCCAACACCAAACTTCGCCGAAATCAAAGATCACTGCGCCTTCTATGCCCAAATGATGGACGCTTGCACCGTAGACGGCGAGCTGGTGACGCCCCAACCGGGCGGCTTTTACGGCGGCTGGATCACCTCAGATATCGTCGGTCCGTTCAAGGGTGAGCCTGGAACGATGGGCTGGTAGTCGCCATCGATTTCCTGTCGAAATCTGCGGCTGTTCCTGGCGCTACTGTTTCTGGCGCCACTGTATCTGGCTCTACGACACCTTTCCCCTAAGCTTTCGCCAGACCGAGAGGATGCTTGAGCACTACAGCTGCGATCGCCCATCTCTGCCTGCTCGATACGTGCCTTTCTAAGGGGCTCTCCACACCGGTAGGCTCGGGACATTTTTAAAGCTGTGGTTGCACCGTATTTTGGATGCATTATGCTCCTGATTGATCGGCCTGGGGCTCATTTGCATCACATCCATGAGCTCAACCTTTAGCTCAATGATCACCCCCGAGAATTCCCTTTGGAGCCGGGCGATCGCCTGATCACCATCTCGAGCTACGCGATCGTTATCACAAGGACTACCTACTCCTCGCACCAAACAAACGGAAGCAAAAACACCTGGTCCCCTGTCTTTGGTCATGCTTCCCGCGGATTAATCTCATCCCTGGCACTGGCGTGGATCATCGTTCGAACTGGAGAAACCGGAGATTATGAATGTGTTGCCGAAGGGAACTTACTTCACCGCCAGCAACACGCAGGATTTACCCCAATTACTCCAGATTCGAAAGCCATGAAAACCGCTAACCTCGTCTCCGCCTTTGCTGTTGGTTTAACCAGTGCAGTCGCCGTTGGTTTTGTCGCTCCCACCGCTGAAGCAGCAACCATTGAAACCCACTACTACGAACTCGGTAGCCACCCCGACGGCATTGAAGCGCCTCCCGCTTACGGACTGCGCATCGACGGTATCAATGGTCTTTTCGACGGCGCTGGTCCTGCCTCTGACGATGTGGTTACTTTCGACTTTGACCATCCTAACTCTGCCATGGATATGACCTACGTGGTGGACTCTGACCCCACCCAAAGTGTCATCAATATTTCAGGAACAGCGTTTGGCGGCGTCGACATTGGTGACACCTACGGCGATACTTTCTCTGCGGTTATCGACTTCACCTACCGGCAAATCGATACGGACAAAGTGAACTTTGCCGAGGTCAACGGACGCGAATACTTTGGCGAAGGCACCCTGACGGTGGGTGGACAAACGGTTTATCTACGGGCAAAAGATGCTGGTGGCAACTTCTTCAACCTAGGCACAGACCACCGCGGCGAAGCTGGGCTATCGGGCTGGGGTTGGTTGCAGTACAGCCTGAGCCCCGATGCTCCTGAGGAGGAGTGGTATGGGTCCAATGACGGGCGGGTGGCCGACTGGCTATTCACCGCTGAGAAGGTGCCTGAGCCCACGATGACTTTAGGGCTATTGGCTGTGGGTGGTTTGATGATTAGCCGTCGCAAGCGCAGCGCTGAAATTTAGACTCTTCCCTTTCAAATATTCAAAATTTAAGTACCCAAAAGCCCAGCGCACACATAAGGCGCTGGGCTTTTGTTCGTCGCCTCCATAGTGTTCAGAAGTGTTCAGATCTCGACTCTGGACAGGCTTGCTTTCGATCACCTTCAAGGCGCAGACCCATTTTTCAGAGGTTCTAATGAACTGTGATCGCCCCTATAGCGGCGACGGAGTGACTTAGGACAACAGTCTAAGACTTTGAGCAATGGC
>CALGDE010000137.1 GCA_937883785.1 uncultured cyanobacterium | reverse complement strand
TGGCGATCGCCCCTGTCGCGGGCCCTCCATCGCAATCGTTCCCTTGCCTATGCACGGTACTTCCAGTTGGCAACGGTGCGGGCGGATGGGGCGCCAGCGAATCGGACGGTGGTGTTTCGTGGCTTTAGCGATCGCCTCGATATGCCGAATAGCCTGAAAATTATTACAGACCATCGCAGTGAAAAAATTGCGCAGTGTGCTGGGGATCAGCGAGCTGAAGCGTGTTGGTATTTTCCAAAAACGCGGGAGCAGTTCCGGCTGTTGGGCACCATTGCGACGGTGACGAATCAAGAGTCCTCAGAGGAGGGCGGTGGTCGGGAACGGGTAACCACCTGGCAGAATTTATCCGATGGCGCACAACTGCAATTTGCTTGGCCGCAGCCAGGTGATCGCCGTGCAGAGGATGAAAACGCCTTCACACCGGAGCCACCAAATCCCAAAGCTCCGCCTGAAACCTTTGTGTTGCTGTATTTAATTGTCAAACAAGTGGACTGGCTCAATTTGCGCGGAGATCCCCAGGACCGGATTATCTATCACCAAAATGCTGATGGCTGGGAAGAGCAATCAGTGAATCCGTAAGGGCTGAAGCTATCCCATTTGCGATAGCATTAGTGCGCTGCCCAGCGAATCCAAAAATTCAGAGCTTTAAAAATAGACCTATGGAATGGACGCCAGAAGCTAAGACGCTGTTTAAAGAAATTCCCTTCTTCGTTCGTTTTGCCGCCAAAAGAAAGATTGAAAACTTCGCCCGCGATCGCAATGAAGAAGTGATCACTGCTGAGGTTTATCAAGCCGCCAGAAAGCAGTTTGATACAAAAAACTAAGGCAATATCTATCCAGACTATCCAGTATTTACTAAGTTGCTAAATGCCTGAACTGGTCGTTGTTGGAGTTGGACTAGAGGGATGGAACGGACTAAGTTCCAATGCAAAAGATCACTTCCAAACTGTCGATTTAATTATCGGCAGTGATCGGCATTTAGCGTTGATTCCAGACTCGGGTAGTTTGTCTGTTTGCCAGTGCGATCGCTGGTCCTTGGGAAACATTTCATCCACCCTTGATCGTCTGGAAAGTTGGATTTCTGGGCGATCGCCCACCCCCGCTAAAGTTATTATTTTGGCGTCCGGGGATCCCCTGTTCTTCGGAATTGGGCGACTGCTGCTGGAGAAATTCCCGGCAGACTCTCTAACGTTTTTGCCGGGCTTAAGCGCGGTGCAATTAGCGTTCTCTGCCATTAAGCAACCGTGGCAAAACGCAACGGTGGTTAGCCTGCACGGGCGATCGCCAGACCAATTAATCAAGGCAGTGCGCCGGGGGGATCGCCAAATTGCCTTGCTAACGGATGGCGTTTATACACCGGGGGCGATCGCGGCGTTGATTAGTCAGTGGCTTCCCGCAGAGGGGTATCGGCTATGGCTGTGTGAAAATTTGGGTGGCGAGGATGAAACGGTGCGCAGTTGGCACTTAACGCCGAGCGAAAATTTCGCGGAGTTACAGTCGTTGACTGTGGCGCCCCTCAATATTGTGATTTTGCAGCGCCTGGATCGATCGCTTCAACGCCCTAAAAAAAATCCTATTTTAGGCATTGCTGACGGTGAATTTTTGGGGTTTCGCGATCGCCCAGGATTGATTACAAAACGGGAAATTCGCACCCTGATTTTGGGGGCATTGCAGTTAGAAACTGACCACACCATTTGGGATATTGGAGCGGGGACGGGATCGGTGGCGATCGAGGCGGCACGGCTATGCCCAAAGGGGCAGGTTTACGCCGTAGAAAAAACGGCGGCGGGTGTGGCGCTAATTCGTAAAAATACGGCTCGCTTTAAGGTGAAGAACCTGGAGGCGATCGCCGGAGAAGCCCCTAGAGCCTTGCAAGGATTGTCTAAACCTAATCGGATTTTTATCGGCGGCAGCGGCGGAGAACTGGGACAAATTTTGCATTATTGCAGTGAAATGCTGTTGCCCCAGGGAAGAATTGTATTGGCGTTGGCGACCTTAGAGCGAACCCAAGAACTGCAATCTTGGCACCAAAATGCGCGACAAAACTTATCTCAAACCGACACAAACTTATCCCTAGAATGGACGCAAATTAATATCACCCGTTCTGTTCCGGTCGGTCCCCTAACGCGCTGGTCCCCGTTAAATCCAGTTACTTTGGCGACCCTTGAATGGCGATCGCCTCACGCTGAGTAATCCCTTCTAAAAAGATGTCAAATCGTCGCCAGTTTCTAACCCGTTTTATTGTGGGCTCCCTCGGTGCTACTGGGTTAGGTAGTTTCTTTCTTTCGGGAAAAGATAAACCCTCAATCGCCCAATCTTCCCCTAAGGAATCTCACATACTATCGGAAACTCCAGACCAAACCTTTGAGGGATCGCCCATTCGAATCGCCACCCTCAGCGATCTAAATGGTCCCTATGGAACAACGGCTTACCGTAAAGAAGTGCGCCAGGGGATCGCACACATTCTACAGGGAAAACCAGACCTGGTTCTATGCGGCGGCGATATGATTGCGGGACAAAAACGAGGTCTAACTCGACAGCAACTGGAGGCAATGTGGGCAAGTTTTGACCGCGTTGTTGCTGCTCCGTTGCGTCAAGCAAATATCCCGTTTCTATTCACCTTTGGCAACCATGACGCCTCTAACAGCCGTGATCGCCAGGGTAATTTCAACTTTGCCAGCGATCGCCAAGCCGCCGCCGATTACTGGAATGCCCACAGCGCCAACCACGCGTCCCCCCGCCTAACTTGGCTCAATACGTCCCAATATCCCTTTTTTTGGAGCGCCAAGTTCGACGATATTTTTCTACTAAGCTGGGACGCCTCCGGGTTTCGACTGCAAGGGGAACATCAAAAGCTGGCTTGGGAGGCGTTGAAATCGCCGATTGCCCAGCAGGCAAGCCATCGAATTATGCTGGGGCATTTACCCCTATTTGCTGTGGCAAAAGGTCGAAATACCGCTGGCGCCATTCTTGCCAATTCTCAGTATTTACTAACGGAATTACAGCGCCACAAAGTTGACCTTTATATCAGCGGTCATCACCATGCTTATTTCCTAGGGCGATCGCAAAACCTTGACCTATTACACCTAGGAAATGCTGGGGACGGCAGTCGGTCCTTATTGGTGGGCGATCGTCCCGCTGGTCAAACCCTAACCTGGGTTGATGCCATCAATAATCCAGGTCAATTTAGCTATACCACTATCGACTTAAAAACCGGGCAGGCTATCCCTTTGGAAGCCGTGCCCGGTCAAATCACTGGTTTTGATGGACGAACCATTAGCCGCTATAGCTAACTGTTAATCTGCCAGTCATTAATAAAAGCCAATTAAGCAGTGACTAACTCCTTCACGTGGGCCACCAGGTCGGTAACCACATCTTTAGCGCTGCCAAACAACATCATTGTTTTGTCTTTATAAAACAATTCGTTGTCAATCCCCGCGAAGCCAGGATTCATGCTGCGCTTGATAACAATGGTGCTTTTTGCCCGATCAACCTCAAGAATTGGCATGCCGTAAATGGGGCTGCCAGAGTTGTCCCGCGCATCGGGATTCACCACATCATTTGCGCCAATCACCAGCGCCACATCCGCCCGCTCAAACTCAGGATTAATATCATCCATATCGTAAAGCTGCGAATAAGGCACATTTGCCTCCGCCAGCAACACATTCATATGTCCCGGCATCCGCCCAGCAACCGGGTGGATGGCGTACTTCACGTCAACGCCGTTTTTCTCAAGCTGGTCTGCCAACTCTCGGACGGCATGTTGCGCCTGGGCCACCGCCATACCGTAGCCGGGAACCACAATTACGGAGCGAGCATAGCCCAACATCATGGCTCCCTCTTCCGCATCCACAGACCGGTGGCTCTTTTGCACGCCGTCGGTTTTTCCTGCTGCTGCGGCTCCCGATGCGGTATTGCCGCCGCCGAATGCGCCGAATAAAACGTTGGATAGCGATCGATTCATCGCTTTGCACATGATCTGGGTCAGAATCAGCCCCGATGCGCCCACCAATGCGCCAGCAATAATCAACATATCGTTGCCGAGCACAAAGCCCGCTGCGCTAGCGGCTAAGCCGGAAAACGAGTTCAGCAAGGAAATCACAACAGGGGTATCCGCACCGCCAATTGGCAATACAAATAGGACACCTAAAATTAGCGAAATTGCTGAAATATCGAAGAAGATATTGAGGTCGTTGGGGTTAGCAATTAGATAAATGCCACCCACAACAAATCCCACCAGCAAGCTCAAGTTAATGGGCTGCTGTAGGGGGTAGGTAACCGGGGATCCGGAAATTACTCCCTGCAACTTACCGAATGCCATAAGGCTACCGGTCAAGGTAACGCCGCCAATTAAGACGCCTAGAACAGCAGTTACCAAAACATTCATGGGAACCGCCATTCCAGCGTGACTTAGGCGCCAATATTCACCGATCGCCACCAAAGCCGAAGCCGCGCCACCAAAGCCATTGAGTAGACCTACCATCTGGGGCATTTCCGTCATTTCCACCTTTTGAGCGGCGATCGCCCCCACGGCAGAACCAATCAAAATGCCGATAAAAATGGTGGTGTAATCAACAATTCCTTGATCCAACAGGGTCACAACAATTGCCAACAGCATCCCCACCGATGCCAACGAATTTCCCTTGCGGGCGGTAGCGGGGGATCCCAGAAACTTAAGTCCAATAATAAAGAGCGATGCCGCTAACAAATAGGTCAACTGCTCCACCGGAGCCAGCCACCCTCCTATGTCCAATGCCATAGAAAATCTCCAACACAATTATTTTTTTGATCGTTGATCTGACTTAAATGGACTTAAATCCTATTTCTTAAACATTTGCAGCATTCGATCAGTCACTAAAAAGCCACCAACCACATTAACCGTGGCTAAAATCACTGCAAACAAGCCAATTGTGGTTGCCACCTGAGAAGACTGAGTGCCAGCAATAAGAATTGCACCGACAACAGCAATTCCAGAAATGGCGTTGGCACCGGACATTAGCGGCGTATGCAACGTTGGCGGCACTTTATTGATAACTTCAAACCCAATAAAGGAGGCCAACACAAACACTACAAGTCCAGCAATAATAGATTCGCTCATTGTTTCCTGCCTATTTTCAAAGAAAATTCCCGAAGAAAATCATTAAAAAGTAAAGTCTTGATTTCCTTGAACTAACGTCTAAGCTGACGTCTGGATTACTTTCCCTTTAGGTAATACGAACCAGCTCTTCTTCAAGGGCAGCTTTCACACGTTCGTTTCTAATTTTTCCCTGGTGCACTAGGCAGGCGCCGTCAATAATATCGTCTTTAAAATCAAGGGAAAGCTCGCCATTTTCACCCACTAGATAGCCTAGTAGTGTGGCTAAGTTTTTGGCATATAGCTGACTAGCATGAAGGGGAACAGACGCTGGCAAGTTATCGGGACCCATAATCGAAACGCCGTTTTGCATAACGGTTTCGCCAGGCGCAGAACCTTCGCAATTTCCCCCTTGATTTGCCGCCAAATCCACAATGACGGAGCCGGGTTTCATGGCCTCCACCATGGACTTTGTGACCAAAACTGGAGCTTTCTTGCCGGGCACTTGGGCGGTGGTGATCACCACGTCGGCGCTGCCCACATGTTTAGCGATCGCTTCCTGGGTGCGACGCTTACTATCGTCAGACACCTCTTTGGCATAGCCTCCCGCTGCGCGAGTTTCCTCTTCCAGCGCCACCTCCACGAATTTGCCCCCTAGGCTCTGCACCTGCTCCTTCGTTTCTGGGCGGATATCAAATGCTTCTACCACTGCTCCTAGGCGTCGAGCCGTGGCGATCGCCTGTAAACCAGCCACTCCAGCGCCAATGACAAAAACCTTCGCCGGAGGAATCGTTCCCGCCGCCGTGGTCAACATGGGAAAATATTTTGGAAGCTGGGACGCTGCCATCAGCACCGCCTTATACCCAGCGATACTGGCCTGGGACGACAGGGCATCTGCACTTTGGGCTCGGGAAGTGCGGGGAATTAGCTCCATAGCAAAAGCCGTTGCGCCACTTTTGGCAATGCGATTGACCCCCGTCGGTTCCGCCAGTGGATTTAGAAAGCTAACCAGGGTGCTGCCCTCTGACAGCCAGTCATATTCACTGGCGCCGTCCGGGCGATCTCCCAAAGGATTCACCTTTAGGATCACCTGACCTTCCCGCCACAGCCGTTGAGGGTCTTCGATAATTGCAGCACCGGCCGCTTCGTAGGAGGTGTCGGAAAAGCAGGCGCGATCACCCGCTCCTGCTTCCACCCAAACTTCCATTCCCCGCTTAACTAGGCGCCCCACCACCTCCGGCGTTAAAGCAACCCGACGTTCCCCTGGCTGTATTTCCTTTGCAACAGCAACTCTCATAGGCTTTTCCCCAACTTAAGTCAATTTTTGGGGCTCCATTCGCATCCTATGGGGGGTGACTTTGATGATTTTGCTGTTGTTAAGTTCTTTTATTGATTTTAAAAATATTGACAACAGACTTTACCAAACTTGGGCGTTTCACTATCGCCAAGTGACTACTTACTACCGAAAGGATGTCGCTAGATCATCGCCCCATGGTTGCTAGGGGGCATCAATTAGTCCTCGGAGACTTCATATGGCGAGGAGAGCATGCCCAGCAAATCAAAAAATACTAAGGGCTGACACCGCGATCGCTAGTGATTTTGAGATTTAAATGATGACAACTTCCAGGCAAGTAGCCAAGTGTCATGATTTTATTTCCGCGTTGGTTATTGGCTAATTAGTGGTTTTAGTTGACTATGTCAATCGACGTAAAGATATTGGTCAATGAAGTAATTCTCAAATTACTGGATCTTTAAAATATTGAGGATTTGGCTTTAAAGATTTTGGGCGTTGCAGAATTAGGAGAGGAAGTCAGGATGGCGGAGTGGTAGTGGAACC
>CALGDE010000136.1 GCA_937883785.1 uncultured cyanobacterium | reverse complement strand
AGAAGAAAACAGCTTTCTTCAGTATGTCTTAACTCACTCCGTCGCTGCTATAGTGAACTTCGCACCCTTACCTGGGCGAGAACTAACAGAAAGGGTTCCACGGTGCTTTTCAGTAATAATTTGGTAGCTAATAGACATTCCCATTCCCGTTCCCTTACCAATGTCTTTAGTGGTGAAAAACGGGTCAAAAATACGATTTTGAATCGCCACAGGAATACCAGGACCATTGTCTGCGATAACAATTTCCAACCATTCTGGCTTTATTAGACGAGTTTGAAGGGTGATTTTCGGTTCAAATTTTGATTCAGAATCCTTTGACGCCAGACTCCCTTGCTCCTGCACCCGCTCGTCAATGGCATCAATGGCATTAGCAACAATATTCATCACCACCTGATTTAACGAGCCGGGATAGCATACCACTGGCGGCAAATTTGACTCGTAGTCTTGAACAATTTCAATCTCTGGGCGCACATCATTAGCCTTAAGACGATGTCGCAAAATAAGCATGGTGCTATCAATGCCCTCATGGATGTCAGTGGCTTTAAACTCCGCTTCATCTAACCGTGAAAATGTGCGCAGCGATTCGATGATTTCGCGAATGCGATCGCTCCCCATAAACATTGATCGTAAAACCTTTGGCAGATCCTCCTGCAAAAAATCCAGGTCAATATCCTCCACCAGCTCTTGAATATCTTCATGGGGAGCGGGATAGGTTTCCTGATAGAGATCAATCAACTGTAAAAGCGATTCCGACGACTCTTGAAGATGCTCCAGATTGCCACTAATAAAATTCACCGGATTATTAATCTCATGGGCAACCCCCGCCACCAGCTGCCCTAGGCTGGACATTTTTTCCGCCTGGACCAACTGAGATTGGGTATGCTGAAGCTCCCCTAAGGTCTGCTCCACTTGATCACGGGCCTCCGTAATAGTCGCAATCTGAGCCAAGCTCGTCCAGCAGGCAACCGCCACCCCAACAAACGCCCCGATCACTAAAGTGATGCTAAAAATCGCCCCATAAGCCCCATAACTACCATCCGCCTTCAACGTATCCGCGCCCAATTGATTTAATTCCGTCGCAGTTAACCAGCCCGCACTGATCGCACCACACATCAACAGAATCAGCACAGCAACCTGAAACGCCACCCAATCCGTTTTGGGATCAAAAGGATGATCGTTCATACGCTTGACCCACCAAGCCGGATGCAACACTGGAACCCGTAGACGGGGAACCTGAGTCCCCATAAGCCCCACCAGTGCCGGCATCGCTAACCCAATAGTCCAGTCCTGCCAGCCCCAGGCAATTCCCCCAACGATTAATACCGCAGCTTCGAGGGCGAAAAACCCTAGGGATAGCCAAGACCAACGGGTTTCAGGATCGCGCCGGCTTACCCACTGCCCCAAATGGATTGCCATCATCGACATTAAATATCCCGTGCCGGTCACCATAACCACCCGGGAAACATCTCCCCAAGCTAGAGAAATTAAGCTGAGGCTAAGGGTGAAAATCAAACCTGGAGCAAAAACGACCCGCTTCGAAACCACAGAAAAAACAGACGGCAAATAGCCATCTTTCGAAAGCTGGTACAGCACACGGGGACAGTTGGACGCCGCCGTCGCAGAGCTAAGTAAACAGCCCGATGCAATCAGAAACGTGATTAAAGTTGGCGCGGCTCCTCCCCAGAAATACTGACCGGCTGCAGACATATTCAGAAAAGTACTATCACCGAGGCTGGCACTAGTGCTCAGCCGCATCAGCAACCATGATCCCCCTACATACACAATGGGGATAAAACTTGCGGTGATGGACAGACAACGCAGGGTGATATTCGGACGGCGACTATCTGCCACAAACGATGATTCAGTTTCGCAGCCATAAACGGCATAAACGGCGATATAAAACCATTTCATCCAATCCACTGGCGTCAAGTCTCCCCAATCCGACGGAAAGAAGCCCGGACTACTGGGAGCTGTGCTGAGCCAACCAAGCCCCTGTAAGCAAAATGTAATCAACAGCCCAATGGCAGGAAAAGCAAAGAAAGCGTGCAAGATCCCTAGGGTTCGAGTGCCACTGAAGGCCATGATGAAGGGGATTAGCAGAAACGCAATTCTTAAGGGAATGATTGGTGGATTAATGCCAAAGGGAGATAGATTTGAATCAATCAAATCGGTAAGAATGATGGCATTCATGGCTGGAACTGAAATCCACCCCAGAAAATAGCCCATCGCTGCATATAGTGCGAGGGGGGGATAGCGACGCAGCAAATGGGTCGTGAAGTTAGGCGTTCCCCCTGCTACGTTGGGCAAGTGTTGTCCGAGGCGCTGGACTTGCAAGTTCAGTAGGACACCAATAACTGCCCCAGGGATCCATACCAGCAGCGCACCGGAGCCGAGAGCCGCGTTCATTGCGGGGGCAGTGCCCAGCCACAGCAAAAGCCCCCCAAAGCCGAAGCCAAATGTTTCAAGAGAGGATAAGGTCCGCGGCAGAGAGAGTACTGGGGAGGCAGGCTTGTTCATAAGAACTTGATGAGGGTATTCTGCTTGAGCGCGATTTGTTGAAGCGACGGAAGCGCTGAATCTGAGCTAACGCTTCAAAGCATTTAGCGATCTGAGGTCCGGGACTTGAACATAATGTACTGGTTAACCGATTACAGATTAGCCGATGAATGCTGTGACTTTTAGTACTTCGCCATTTCAGTAATTCATTCGGTGTTATGTAGAGTGTTGAGCTTAAGTGGTGGTTATGAGCAGTACCTCAACTAATTTGGATTCTATCTACCCCTTCACTCTGCCCAACGGCGATGTGATTTACCGCAACCCGTCGCCCACGGTGGATATCATCATTGAAATGCGCGATCGCCCCGAGCGTCCCGTGGTTTTGATTGAGCGCGAAAATCCTCCCTACGGCTGGGCAATTCCCGGCGGATTTTTAGACTACGGCGAGTCGGTGGAAACTTGCGCCCGACGCGAGGCGAAGGAAGAAGTCAGCCTGGATGTGGACCTGATTCAGCAGTTTGCGGTGTACTCCGACCCAGCGCGGGATGCTCGCAAGCACACCGTCTCTATTGTTTTTCTGGCGACGGCGATCGGCGAGCCCAAAGCGGCAGACGATGCCAAAAATCTATGCCTGTTTAACCCTTGGGAAATTCCTGCGAACCTCTGCTTCGACCACGGTCAAATCCTGCGTGACTACTGGAACTATCGCTATCACGATATCTCACCACTACTCACATCCTAGTGCAACTATCTGTCACACTCATAGTTGGACATTACGAGCATCAAGAAAAAATGAAACTTAGTCGTGGCGGCGATATCATCTCCTTCAGCTCTAGCAGGAGAAAGTTCCTTCATTACACTGCTTTAAGTTCAATGGCAGCAGTGGCGTCTGGTTTCACAAGTGCCTGTGCCAAAAAGATACCCGCAAAAGCTATCCTGGTTATGGTTGTTACGAAAGGTTTGGATATGGCGCTGGAAGGGCTCCTTGAAGAGCCGATCCAGCACGCCATGGAAATTCTTAATAAGTTTGTAAATGAACTAAGCGCCTCACTGATGGAAGAAGAGCCTAGTTCTTCATTACAAGTAGCGACTCCAAAGTATCGTGAAGCATTTGAGCATGCGAGACGAGAACTTATTAAGGCTGGGTATGACGGAAGGCAATCCAACGTTTACACGCCTGCCCAAGACTGTAAAGTGTGGGGTGTTAGCCACGGTGACGGCTTTAATGTATGTGCTCCTTGTTACTCTGAAAATATTCAGAATGGAGGGATGGCTATGGTGGAAGGACCTGCTCTTTTAGGATTGCTGGCCGCCGCACTATCGCCAGAGTTGAAGGCATTTCTTGCAAGTAAGGAATCTGAGAATCCTGAATTGTCAATGGCCGGAGTCTTAATCCCAATAGCTATGGAAAAGAAGGTGACTTGCCTATTCAATCCTCAATCCGTAGACAGGGCGCTGTACAGGTACAAGACTAAATGGTCAAAAGTCACCGTTTTTTACTCTAACGATCCGGCTCGACGGATAGGCACAGCTGAATATACGGTAGAGATCTACGCATACAAACAAAAGTTCACAGGGGAAGCAAGCATCAGGTTCACTAATGAATTTGAGGCAGCATAGTTTTTTGCCGTAACTTGAAGTTATTCATTAGCTTCAGCAATCGAATCGGCTGCTAATCCAGGGTCTTCCTCCGGCTCGTCTAGATGCTCGGACACGTCGCGGTAGAGATTGAAAATATGGTGGTCTTGCAGGGTGTAAAACACGTTGCGGCCCTGTTTGTGATAGCTGACCATCCGGGCTGATCGCAAAATCCGTAGCTGATGGGATACCGCCGATTCGGTCATATCCACCCGCTCTGCCAAGTCTCGCACTCGAGTCTCGCCAAGCGCCAAGACCGATAAAATTCGCCAGCGATTGGGGTCACCTAAAAGGCTGAAAAACTCCGCCATACGCTGAGCTTTTTCATAGGACAACACCTCAGAAATAGAGGATGGCGCTGGGGACGACATAGATTCAGTGAAGTGACGTGGCTCGCCGCTGGAGACATGGCGCTCCTAAAGCGTAACTGCAAAAGTAGAACTAATCGCTGTGAATTTTAAATTTCAATAGCTGAACAGAGATTCATGGGTTATTATGGGCAAAAGCATGAACCTCTGTTCAGATTTTTGTTCGACTCATGTTTATTGCGTCGGTCACTTTCGGTCGACAGTCTCAAGCTGAAACTTTCAATCACCTACGATTCTTTGTGAAGGAGATTTTTTATGGCTACCGTATCTGGAATGGTTTGCGCCTGTGAGCTCTGCTCTTGCGTCGTTACAGCCGAAACTGCCGTTGCTAAGAATGGTCAGTATTACTGCACACAAGCCTGTGCCGATGGACATCCTGAGGGCAGCGAAGCCTGTGCTAAGCCTGGCTGCTGCGGTGCTGCGTAACTTTTTACGATTTTGTATTCGCGATTTTGTCAGTGTTAGCGGGCGTCAATTAGTACCCGCACCTGGAGGTTGGTGAGGTCGCTGACGCGATCGCTATCCCCCGGATCCAGGCGCACCGCTACTTCCACCACGCGGGCTTCACTTTGGCTAACGGGATTGGGGTCGTAAAGGCTGTTGTTTAAAATCTCCAGCCCGACCCGTTCCACGGTTCCCAATAGTTCACCTTCAAAGCCACCGTACTCGCTAGTGACGGTGGCTTTTTGTCCTGTTTTTATCTGATCGATATCCACTTCACACGCTATCCGCTTTATGCGCCCCGGCAATTTTATACACCTCGGCGATCGCCTGCAGTATGGGTACGCGCCTTAGCTTTGTCCATTGCCTTACTAATCGGATCTCTTCGCAGCTTTAGCAGGATCAACGGAATCTTTTGACAATAGGCGAGCTCCCGTGGTTCGTCCTTCACCTGAATAATCCGATCCGCCCTATCTAAACTTTGCGGATCGTGGTCCACCGTCAAACTTCCAATCCCTGATCCTTTACCCGAGATGGGTTAGTTCGATGGTTCGGCTCTCGGCATGCATTGACTTGCCCACCATCGTTAGGTTCGGTTGGGGTGTGGGGAACCCGCGATCGCCCCCGGCCCTTTCTGTCCCCAAAAAGCTGACGGGGGTAAGATTTCCGCCGCGACCTTAAACCAACGCTTTCCAAAATACCGATGTTATTGGGGCGGCGAGTTTGGCGATCGCGACCTCCAAAGCTTAAGGGATGTGGCAGTGTGGCACTCACCGTAAAACAGCAGATTACTTCGATCCCATGGAATGTACTTTACGAGGTATATTCAGCCCCTCAGCTCAATCGCTGTGATTTGTACTAAACCTTGCTCGCTGAAAGTCTCGAAATAACAGCCGCAAGACACTCCCAACCTCAGAGGACGTCTGAAAAGTAAGAAAGCTAACGGAGGTTAATCTGTAATTAC
>CALGDE010000135.1 GCA_937883785.1 uncultured cyanobacterium | reverse complement strand
AGGTTCCACTACCACTCCGCCATCCTGACTTCCTCTCCTAATTCTGCAACGCCAAATTTTTTAGTCTTACTTTCTGTGAGAGTCAGTCACGTTCGTTGGGCTGATCGCGATCGCCCCCATAGGCAACCCCATCAACAAACCCAGCGCGTTGGCGTAGCCTCTCCTTTGGAGAATCGCCCCACCCAAAATCCGCATGATTAGCTTTGCCAACTCACCTGTGTTCAATATGACACGGATAAATAATGATGAGGTTGGGGCGATCGCCCGCCTTAAAAACTAAATCGTCCAAGAAATGGGATCAATACCGTTTTCTTGCAAATAGGCATTGGCTTTTGAAAAATGCCCATTGCCGAAAAATCCGCGATGGGCAGACAAAGGCGAAGGATGGGGCGACGTTAGGACCAGGTGGCGATCGCGATCAATAAACTTACCCTTCTTTTTGGCATAGCTGCCCCAGAGCATAAACACCACATGCTCCCGCTGATTATTTAAGGCATCGATAATGGCATCGGTAAACTCTTCCCAACCCTGCCCCTTATGGGATGCCGCCTTGTGCTTCTCCACCGTCAGCACGCTGTTTAGGAGCAAAACTCCCTGGTCTGCCCAGCTTTGCAGGCAGCCGTGTCTCGGTGGCTTAATGCCCAGATCCTGCTCAATTTCCTTAAAAATATTTACCAGCGACGGCGGCTGTTGAACCCCCTCCGGCACTGAAAAACTAAGCCCGTGAGCCTGCCCCGGTCCGTGGTAAGGATCCTGCCCCAAAATCACCACCTTCACCTGGTCAAAGGGCGTGCTGTTCATGGCATTAAAAATCAGCGATCCTCGAGGATAAATCGTCTTCCCCGCCGCTTTTTCGTTTTTCAAAAACGTTTTCAGCGCCATCATATTTGGCGTGGCAAATACCGCTTCCAAAACCCCTTTCCAGGACGGTTCAAGTTTGATGGTGTCCCCAGAAGGAGGCGTGATATTTGCTGTCATGGCGCTTTAAATCGAGTGTTTGATAAATGCTTGTGCTGCTCTATTGATTGTAGCGATCGCCCCCGCCACGGTGAGAGCGACACGATTAGCAAAACATTATCGCCAGCCCAAAAATTGCTAGTCCGAGAACATAGCCACATCAACACGCTCAGCCTTTTCGTTGCCCTCCACTAGACGTTTGAAATAGTCAGCCAACGTTTCCGTACCCGTTTCCGGCGTCGCATCAGCGTCGTACTCCTCTTTTTCCGAATCCCACACCAGCATCGATTCTGTGGCGTAATAATGCCCAATGCGCGCTAGCTCTGCCTTCGCCGCCACTGGCTTAATCACCTTCCCGATCGCATCCATCACCGCCGCGATCCGACTCAGCAACGATGCCGGCACACTCTTAAACTTCGGCTCGCGTCCCACCAACTTAAATAAAATCTCCCCCTGTTCCCGCTGAGTCAACGCCGGTCCAGGACCACCGATGGGCAGGATTTTATTTTGCAATGACGGTTTTTCCAGGCAGTCAACAATGTAGTTTGCCAAATCACCGTCACTAATGGGCTTGCAGGCGGTCAACGTACCGTCGCCAAAGGTTAGAAACGCTTTGCCATTTTTGACCCGCTCCACCTGTCCCGCCAGAGACTTGAAAAACGCCGTGGGGCGAACAATGGAATAGGTCAGCCCCGACTCTTGCAGCTCCTTTTCCAGGGTCAGCTTGGCATCTTGAAACACCAGTAACGGCTTCTGAACGCAAATCGCCGATAGCAACACCATTTGGGTAACGCCGGATTCCTTCGCCAACGCCAGCACATCCGCCGGGGCTTGGTAATCGATCGCCCAGGCATCATCTGGCTCCCCGGTGCGCGACGCCATACAGGACACTACCGCATCGAATTTCTGTGGCTGCCCCGCCTGCTGGAAAATTTGCTCTACCAGAAATGGTTTGTCCTTCACATCCCCAAACCGTACCTCAGCCCCTTGCAGCACTTCCGCCGTCTTCTCCTGGGTCAACTTCCGCCCAACGCCAGCCTTTGGGCGAGCGATGCACACCACCTGATAGCCCCGCTCCACCAACGCGGCAACGGTGGCACGGCCGATTGTCCCCGTACCCCCCAACATTAAAATGCGCTTCGTTGCCGAATTACCGGAGTCCGTCGCACCGGCATTTTTATCCACGCTGCTTACCATCTCTAGCTCCTGTCTTTGGCTCCTTTTCTGGGGCTTCTATAATTCGTTTCGCTAATTCGTTTCGCTGGATTAACGATCAGTTGAAATTGATTCTGTTGAGATTAACCCGGTTAAGACTAAACTTTGGCTTCTGCGGCCACCTGTTCCACAGAATCTTCTGCCAGGGCAGCGATCGCCCCCTTCACCTCATTTTGATCCGCAAAAGGCTTCAGCGCCTGGGCTAAGCGATAACGCACCTGCCAGTCATCGTCCTGCACCAACGGCAACAGCAACGGCACCGCCCGCTCATCTTTTAGGTCGCCAAAGGCACTAATCGCCGCCAACTTAATCAGCTCCGTATCCGATTCCAAAGCTCCTTCCAGCGTTTCGAAACATCGGCGATCGCCCAAAACCCCAAGGGCTGCTACGATACTCAACTTAAGTAGCCACTCCGATGTTTCTTCATAGGTCTTAATCAAGTCCTCAAAGGCACTAGTAATCTGCAATGCCCCAAGGCAGTCTGCCGCCGCTGCCTTCACATCCATTTCCCCGTCGTTCAATAGGCAATTTCGCAGCAACGCCTCTGCCTTCGCCAAGTCCGCCGTGCCCACGGTGTCAAACTGACTCACTGCCGAATATCGCACCCGAGCATTCTTATCTGCGATCGCCACCTGCAATAGCTCAAAGCCCTCCTCCGGCGGCAACTCTCGCACCTCATTTACCGCTACCAGGCGATCGCCCAGGTCTCCAGTTTTTAAGCGACTGCGCAACGCTTCAGCTTTGGGGGAAATGGTCATGGATTAAAAGTTAACTGAAAATTAATTGAAAAACGTAACTAAAAAATTAGATGATTAATGACCTTTAAAGTATCGGTCTTTTGGTGCCCTTGCGCCTTGTAATTTTGGGAATGCCATCGCTTACCAAGCTTGTTTTAATCAAGCTTACTTACCGTGACTCCAGTTAGCTTCGCCTCCGTTGATTTTGACCCCGAAGCGCGTCGAGGTGCTGTGCTCGACGCTCCTACCTTAGGCACCTTGTATGGCATTGGCGTGGGTCCTGGGGATCCCGAGTGGATCACCGTCAAGGGACTGCGGCTATTGCAAAGCGTACAGGTGGTGGCCGTTCCCCAAAATCGCCAGGGGGAGCCGGGGCTGGCTTTTGCGATCGCCCAACAGTATCTACGTCCCCACCAAACCCTAATTACCCTCAACCTGCCTTTTACCACCAATCCTGCCCAGCTCGGTACCGGCTGGGGGCAATCCATGACCACGTTGATGCCCCATTTACGAACCGGGCGCAACGTGGCGTTTTTGGCGGAGGGAGATATCAGTTTTTACAGCACCTTTTCCCATGTGGCGCGATCTGCTCAGCAGTGCGAACCGAGGCTCACCATCGAGTCCGTGCCTGGCGTGTGTGCTCCCCTCGCCGCAGCCAGTGCCCTGAATATTCCCCTGTCCCTATGGCACGAAAAAGTGGCAATTTTGCCCGCCCTTTACGAGGTGTCTGAGCTAGACCATGCCCTAGATTGGGCGGAGGTGGTGATTTTGATGAAGGTGGGCTCCGTGTTCGATCAGGTGTGGAATTGCCTGAGAATTCGCAATTTGCTAGACCACGCTTGCTTAGTGGAGTGGGTGGGTTGGCCCCAGCAGAAAACCTGGGTGGGTTGGCAAGATTTAAAAGACTATAAGCCCCCCTATTTCTCAGTGGCCATCATTAAGCGGGAACTGGACTCTGCTTCCTTTCCGAGAAACATATAGAGCGAAAGGACGAAATAGACAGGGTGGGCGGGCACACATCGGGAGCGCTGAATTTTTACAAAAAAACGCCAAATTCGTTGTAAGTGGTCCAGACTTCGGCTGTTGCGCTACGCTTCCTTATACCCGGCTAGTTTTTCAGCGGTGCCATGTAATGCACCCCGCGAACGGCTCTGTTATGAGTTTGCGTTCGTGGTCTATGTTTGTGATTCACAGCAAAAATTTCCACACAAAACTCTGTTTAAAAGGGTCTAGTTTCTAACGTTATGGCAGCCCATTCTATTTCCCCGCCGCCGGAGCCTCAAACCAGCGATCGCTCTCCCCTAATTCCGCCGGTTAAATTACCCATCATGTTTCGCCTGGGATTATTCCAAATGGCTCTCGGCATGATGTCGGTGCTGACCTTGGGTTTATTGAATCGGGTGGCTATCGACGAGCTGGGGATTCCCGCCACCATTGCCGCTGGGGCGATCGCCATGCACCAGTTTGTGGCCCCAGCGCGGGTGTGGTTTGGGCAACTCTCCGATTCCAAGCCCATCTTTGGCACTTACCGCACCGGCTATATCTGGGGCGGCGCGGCGGTGTTTGTCGCCATGGCGTTTGTGGCGGTGCAGGTGTTGTGGGGGCTGGGGAATGCGGTGGACAGCCCCTGGCAGTGGAATGGTGAAGTGATCGCCTGGACCGGATTATTTGGGTTGGTATTCGCCGTTTACGGTTTGGCTTTAAGCTCCAGCTCCACCCCCTTTGCGGCCCTATTGGTGGATGTGTCAGACAATGATCAGCGATCGCGCCTGGTGGGCATTGTGTGGTCCATGTTGATGGTGGGTATTGTTATTGGAGCCATTGCCACCAGTATTTTGCTGCGCCAGGTGGAGGGCGCGAGCGATATTTCCTTAGTGCAAAGCAGCATCACCCAACTCTTTTTGCTGGTGCCGGTAGTGATTTTGGTGCTGACGGCGATCGCCACCTGGGGGGTGGAGAAAAAATATTCTCGCTTTTACCATAGGGCTACCCAGCCCAGCGACGATGGATCCGACGACGAGCGGGAAGACAAAATTACCCTAGGGCGGGCGCTGCGTATTTTGACCGCCAGCCGCCAAACAATTTTATTTTTCAGTTTTCTGATTGTGATGACCATGGGGCTATTTCTCCAGGAAGCAGTGCTGGAGCCCTATGGCGGTGAAGTATTTGGAATGACCATCGGTGAAAGCACCCAGCTCAATGCCTTTTTTGGCATGGGAACGCTCATTAGCTTGGGTGGCGCTGGATTTTTGATCGTGCCTCGCCTGGGCAAGAAAGCCACGGTGCGCCTAGGGTGTCTACTGGTGGCTGCCTGCTGCTTAACCTTTATTGCGGTGGGCTTCACTGGCGATGCCAGAATTTTTAAAGGCAGCGTGTTCCTATTTGGTTTGGCAGCGGGAATAACCACCACCGGAGCCATTAGCTTGATGCTGGACCTGACGGTGGCGGAAACGGCGGGTACGTTTATTGGCGCGTGGGGGTTAGCCCAAGCAATGTCTCGGGCCCTGGCAACGGTATTCGGCGGAGCGGTGTTGGATATTGGTCGTGCTCTGTTTGGTCAGGGAGAGGCTAACGGGCTGGCGTCCTACGGCTTAGTGTTTACGGTGCAGGCAATGGCCATGGTGGTTGCTGCCCTGGTGTTGCTGCGGCGAGTGAATGTGCAGGAATTCCAAACTAAGGCGGGGACGGCGGTGTCCACCGTGTTGGCAACGGAAGTAGACTAGGCGCGTTTCCATATTGATGTCCCTGTTAACGTTTCAAAATGTGGGCTTTGGCTATGCTAATCGCCCACCCACCTTTGCGGATTTGTCTTTTCAAATTCAGCCGGGCGATCGCCTAGGACTGATTGGTCCCAACGGTGCAGGCAAAACCACCTTGTTTCTGCTGGCCTGTGGCGTACTAACCCCCCAACAGGGGACGATTGCCCTAGGGAATGTTCCGGTGATTCCCGGAAATTTCCACCCAGAAATCGGCTTGGTATTTCAAAATGCCGATGATCAATTATTTTGTCCCACCGTCGCCGACGATGTGGCTTTTGGTCCCACGGAGATGGGGCTGTCGCAGGAGCAAATTTATCACCGAGTTGACCAGGCTTTAGACGCCACCGGCATCACCCATTTAGCAGACCTGCCGCCCCATCAGCTATCGGGGGGACAAAAGCGTATGGTGGCGATCGCTGGCATCCTCGCCTGTCAGCCCAATATCACCCTGTACGACGAACCCAGTGCTAACCTCGACGCCCTAGCCCGCAACCGCCTGATCCAATTTTTGCAGCACAGCACCCAACCCCAAGTCAGCACCGCCGAAAAGGGATTTATTGTGTCGTCTCACGACTTGCATTTTGTACGCGCCGTCTGTAACCGGGTGATGCTGTTATCGGCGGGGCAGATTATTGCTGACGGTGATCCAAAAACAGTGCTGGGGAACCACAATCTCATGAAAACCTATGGCATGGCCCCCCAAACTTTCTAGACGTTTTTTATACAATGACGCGCCTTAATCACCGTCAAAGCGGCGCATTAGGTAAGCCACCGCAAAGTCGCCATTGGGATTGCTTTCCAACTTCGCCGCCATTTCAAACACCTGATTTGCTAGTTCTTCCCCGACCTTCTCAATCAACACCCGCCGCTCCGTTAAATGTTGTTCCCGCCGGCGCACCGCGTCTTGCCACTCTGGTGTAAATAAATACTCTAGGTTTGTATGGAACCCCAGCTTGGTAAGCAATTCCCACTCACCGCGATCGCACCAAAAGCCGCCACAATTTTTACAGCGCTCTAGGAAAAACGACTGTCCAAAGCCGATGCGCGATCGCGATAAATAATGCTTACATCCTGGACAAAGGGACGCCTGCACATCTTCTAACGACGCCTCGAAGTCTGGATCTAAAACCGGTCCCAAAACATCCACATTGGGCAGCTTATCACCACCGGTTTTTTGCCACTCCTGATAGTTTTCCGCCTCCAGCCAAGTGCCCTGGCATTGGCGACAGTGAAACACTGTCAAATTGTCATCAATGGTCTGTTGTTCCAGCTCAGTTTCGCGATCTTTAGGGCAGAGCACAATTTAATCCTTAAGGGCTAATCCTTGGTTGGGTTTCGATTGGTTGTCTGGCTTGTTATATCGTTGCTGTTGCGCTCATCATATCCCTCCGCGATCGCCTTTGGACCGCCCTTTGGATTTGCTTTTGACACTGCTTTTGGGATTATTCCTAAGTCGGGAGACGTCCCAAGAACATTGGTGCTGTCAGCGATCGCCTCCAAGGATTCCTCAGCAGCGTCAGCGGCAATACCATCCGTTTTCCCCGACGCCGATAGGCTGTCATCTTCCAAATCACCAAATGTCTCGCCTAAATGATCAAGGGAGCTGAGGAAATCAGCTTCAGCAGATTGGCGAGCAGGATTAGATTGAGACATGGCAACAATTAGTTGAAACAGCAGTTCGAAACAGCAATGAATTTATAAGTGAATCTAGAACTTATAAGCGGATCTAATTTACAGGTGAGTCTAAAACGACAGCCCTAAAATGACCTTTTCCTGATTTTTCTTCAGTACCTCTGTCTACAATATTTGCCCCTTTCAATCAAAGTTTTTCATACACCATTCATGCCATCAAGAAAAACATTGGGACTCATATAATTGGGACTCATACAAAACGAAGAATGCTGTAGTTGCTTACCCTGAACTGCTCAATATCTATTGTCCAGCATCAGTGAACAATAGCCCCGTGGTCACCTCAATTTTACAAAAACTTCTTATATAAAGATTTTGTGATTATTAAGGTTAAAAATGCCACATTTTAACCGTCTTTACACTGAGACTACCCTCAAAAAATAGCGTTAATTGCAGCTAACCATTAGGTTTTAACGCACTTTCCAATAGGGACTGAATCCACAGCGGCAGTGGTTAAAGCAAGTTTAACTGCTCCACTGGAATGGTGTCTAAATCTGCCTGAGTTACCGGAACAAATTCCCTATCGCTCCCTTTGTCATTATCTTTGTCATTACCTTGAATGGTCCCTTCCCAAAAGTCATTACCGGCGCTATCCCTCTCGGCATCACCGGTGATAGCTGATCCATCTCCTTCCACGCCTTGCTGGTTCTGGCGCGATCGCTCCGCCAATCGATAGCCCAATAGGGACTCCGCCGCCGCCATCAAATCTGTGGACATATCCTGTAAATCATCGCGGCTGTCCAAATAAAATTGCAGCGCTTCCAATGGGTCTAGCGGTTTTCCACTGGTTAATGAGGGCAATCGCGGGCGCGCTAGCTGACTGACCAAATCCGCATTCACCGTGTAGCTGTGGGCGATCGCCAGAGCCTGATACAGCTCCGTCGTGTTAATGTCCCCCAATTGATCCGCCTGAAGACGATAAATTAACCGCACCACCGCATCATCAATCACTTCCGGCTTGACCGCTTTAAGCAACTTGCCGTGGGGATTATCACTGTCGCTTAAATCCACATGGATAGTGCAAAACTTACGCACCGGCAGCGCACAAAACTCCCACTCCGTTAAAAACGGTCGTTCACTGGAGCGTGACTCCGTTTCAGAGGCATCTTTCGCCCCATTACTGTCAGATTCACCCTCAGATTCGACAGCTTTGCTATCAGATTCAGCGGCAATTTCTTCCGTGACGTTTTCGGAACTACCACCGCCGTCAAAGGACTCGATTGTCACCAAAACAAACCCTTTATCCTCTTTTTCTTCGCTGAAATCTACCCGCTCAATGCTTCCGGGATAAATAACCGGCGGATCATTGTTCGGGTTTAAATTTTGGTGACGATGCACATGTCCCAACGCCACATAGTCAAACTCTGGACGGGCGATCGCCGACAGCGGAATGGAAAACCCCTTGCCCACCCCCAAAAACCGCTCTGCCCCCAAGCTGGCGCGATCGCTCATCACATGCCCCAGCAAAATCGACGGCACATTCGGGTCCAACTGCCGCACCTCCCCCTCCAGGGCCAAATCCAACCGCTCTAGCAACAGCCGCGAAACCTCTCCCAACGACAGCCCCTCCGTTTCCGGCTTTGTCAACAGCGCCGATCGCGTCAGCCATGGCAATGTCACCACCTGCACCGGTCCCCCCGTTGTTTCTAACCGATGGGTGGTTAGCGTATCCCCCACCACAAAACCTGGCACCCCCAGGGTTCGGTAAATTGACAGGCTAGCGCCACCTTTTCCCTGGGCATGTTGATCATGGTTCCCCACCAGCAATACGGTGGGAATTTTCGCATCGGCCAGCCGTCGAAACTGCTGAGCAAAAGCCTGCTGCACCAACGGCGGCGGCGTCGCGTCAGGAAATGCATCGCCGCCAAATAACACCAAGTCCACCGGATCGGCGATCGCCCGATCCATACACCGCCCCAGGGTCGCCACAAAATCTTGCAGCCGCGTATTCATCCCCGTCGCCGGATCGATGCGCCCGTGGGACAACCCACTGCCCAAATGAATATCTGAAAGATGCAAGATTTTAACCATAGCCACCTCAAATGCAGCTTCCTTGATTACTTAAAGTCGTCTTTTTAGAGCATCAATTTACACTGACGTCATGACTTAATTGACGACACGGTATTGACGACACGGTTGAATAGCAAGGTTGAATCCTTAAGTAATGGCAGCGTTACTACCACTTCAATAGGGCTATTTTACACTTACTGTACGTAAATCTAATGCTTTGGCGCAACTGATTCGGGTTTGTTAATTCACGAGAACCTATCCCAAAGCCAATAGGTTTTAACGTGTCCTTTGCCTTTGATATCAATAACGCCCCTGGGTTCGCATCGATAGGAACGCTGCAAAAGCTGATAGGTTTCTTCACTAACTTGAATGCGGTTGGGGTGCCCGTAGGATTCCATGCGGCTGGCGGTGTTGACCGTATCTCCCCACAGGTCATAGCTAAACTTTTGTAGCCCTAAAACCCCAGCAATAACAGGACCCGTATGAATGCCAATGCGCAGTTTAAGCCCCTGGGGATGTTGATTACTTAGGTCAGCAATTGCCCGCTGCATATCCAACGCCAGATTGGCGATCGCCGGTCCATGATCGTCCCGAGATTCGGGCACTCCTGCTACCGCCATATACGCATCACCAATGGTCTTTATTTTTTCCACGCCATGGTGTTTTACTAGCTCGTCAAACTCAGAAAATATTTTATTCAATAAAGCCACCACTTCACTGGGGGCAACTTTACTGGCAAACGCCGTAAAGTCCACCAAATCAGCAAACAGCACCGTTACTTCAGCATGGCGGTCGGCGATAATTCCCGGGCGCTTGATTAACCGAGCCGCGATCGTTTCCGGCAATACGTTAATAAGCAGGCGTTGTGATCGCCTCTGTTCCCGCAGTAAATTTTGCTGGGTTAAAAACTGCTGTTGCGATAATCGTTCGTATAAACACGCCACCAGTGCCGACAGTCCCGACATCCACACCATATCGAACAGCAGCTTAGACGCATCCACCTCCGCAAAGGGCGACTGCTGGAGCACCGCATTAATCAAGAAATGATAGGCATAGGATCCGAAATGTAATACCAAGTGCGATCGCCAATAGAACGGCACAACGGCAGCCGCCCCGAAAAACATCAGGTTCCACCCTGCCAAGTCAGGGGGCATGGGCTGATCCCACCGGTTAGGATAGTTGGTCACAATACAGGCGATCCATCCCAATAAAATCAGCGCCCAGTTAGGTCGTGCCTTGCCTTGAGCAGTGCCCAAACCAAAATAGCCCACCACCAACAGTGCCAAGGCAACCATATGTTTCCAGAAGCGCACCACAATAACGCTGTCGGGCACCCAGCCACTGCGCCATGCCTCAATACATAAAATGCTGGTCCAGCCGGAAAAATAAACAACGGCTAATAGGAACGCCAACCGCAGGCGATGTGCCACAAAAGCCTGCCGCCATTGGTCGTAGCGGTTAAAAAGAATACTCGATGGGGCTTGGAGTAAGTTCAGCGGATTACTGAACCGCCGATTAGGGCTCATACACAGGTCAAAAAAGGTGCCCACACATATTGGGGCTTGTACTGCCTGACTTTGCCAGGCAAGCGCCTAAGCCAAGCTTAATGGCTGAACTCGTAGGCAGCAAACTTCGCCAGTGGGTCACAGAATCGGTTGGGGGCGTGGTGATGGTGATTCGAACCAAGAATGAAATACCGAATGAGCACTGAGCGGCATCGAAGGGCGGGTGTTGCGATTCAGAGGTTCTCCCTAGCGTCGCTGGTTTTCAACTGTTATCCCTGGTTCTATTCCCCTGGGGAACGGGCATAGTTGATGGCGGTTTTCGAAAGCAGACTTTGCCAATGGTAAGGGGGATGTTGCTGGTTTAAGCCTCGGCTTTTATCGAACTCCAGGTGACGTAAGGCAGTTGATCAGCGGTATCGCGAATGCTGTCGAGCTGGGCTACCAGTTGCCCGCAGCTATCCCATTTTCCGCTCAGAAATGCCTGGCGTGCCCCTTCGATTAAAGTGACCGGGCTAGTGTGGTCGCCATAGCTTACCGTTAAGGTGTCCAAATCAACGGTAACTTTGCCGCCAGGGTTGGCTTCCACAAAATCCTGTACCGCTAGCACCACCTCGCGATCGCCTACTACGCAAGGAACACCGATGGCAATGCAGTTATTAAAGAAAATTTCCGCGAAACTTTCGCCCAAAATGGTCTGGATCCCCCAGCGGGCGATCGCCTGGGGAGCGTGTTCTCGACTGGACCCACAGCCAAAGTTGCGATTAACCACCAGTACCTTAGAAGATTGATGTTGCTTTAAATCAAAGGGATGATCCCCATTTAACTGGATGCGATCGTCGGCAAATACATGCTCTCCTAAACCGTTGAACGTAACGCAGCGCAGGAACCGGGCAGGAATAATCCGATCCGTATCAATATCGTCACCGCGCAGGGGAATGCCAGATCCAGAAACAGTGGAAATTTTACTCATGGTTCGCCAAGGTGCCCGTCAAGGTTAACTTGCCAAGCAATTGATAAAAAGCAATGGGACTTAGCTAACAGAACGCCGCCATAAATCAGCGATACGAGCCACTTAGAAATGTCAGGTTTGCGGAAGCTGCAGCGGAGCTAAGCCATTAGGCATATTACTATACACGTCGCAGCCAGCCATTTAAGGTAAAGCGGCTGTTGTCAAACTTGCGCGATGGGCAGGATACTTTCCTAACTTCATGCTTAATGCAGCTATCAAAGAGCACCACAGTGTTGTTATCAGGAACAACGTCGATAAATTTCTCCGATGGTTCCGTCGCCGGACCTAGCAAATCAGTTTCATAAATACGCAGAGCGCCGCCGGAGTATGCTTTGGGTTCCCGATGGAAGTAGTACACGTAAGTGAGCACTCGCGTTTCCGTTTCTGGGCTGCCAGAATCGTTGTGAATTTTATAAAAACATTCGTCGTTGTGGGCGGTCATTTGCATTTCCACCTGAGAGACTAAAAACGGATCAGAGTTCAGCTGCTTCGTAACGGTGGGTATCATTTTCAGCAGCCGTTTCCGCAGCGAATGATAGAGATTTTCGTAGTAGGTTGCGTATAGAACGCTAGAGCGACGGTAGTCATCAGCGTCGGTGGTCGTGCTGGAGCCCACAAATTTTTCCTGGTTATCCAGGGCAATTTTAAATGCCGTTTCGTTTTCCTCTTTCGATAGGAAGTTCTCAATTTTGACGCAGCTGGGCGGCAGTATTGAGCCGTTGGCATTCCACGAAGCTGGCTTTGGGGCGATCGCCGATTTCTCCAACTGCTGGGTTGCCTGTGCACCATTTGGACCAGAAAACTGCTTCGCTGGACTTGCCATTGCGACCGCATTATTACTTTCGTTACCCTGTCCGCTAGCCTGATCGTTGCAGGTGCCTGCATGCGCTAAGCCACTGGCTAAAAGCGGGGATAAATCCAAACTTTGCCCTTGGGACAGGGCCAGAATTTTCAAGGCAATTTGGGCTCGCTCTTGGGGAGGAACCGTTTCATCCGCGAGAACACCTTGCAAAAAAGCCAAGGACTGGGACACCAATCCCTGAAACTGCTGCTGATTTAGCAGAGATGAATCGCAATCTGTATCGCCGGAAGCCGTCATAGAATTAGAAGTGGAAACTAACCCTCGCCGTAGCTGATTGAGCCGTGCTGGTTAGCTCTATCACTGCACCATTTTTTATCGTCAGGATAGCTCAAGCCCGGTTAAAAAATAAGCCAGGCACCTCAAAGCCACTCCCTAAATTCTGGAGCGTTTCGTCAATATGCTCCTGGCAGTTTTACGCAGCAGCTTTACTGGGTAGGAAATACGAGGTCTTTAAACAGCAACGCCCAGGATTGAAGCTCTAGCAGCAATTGGTGTCGCGACTTCGCTGCCAACCTTAGCTGATAATCGTATCGAAATTAGGAAAGCCTTTAGCCACCCGTACAAACGTCGTTGCGCTCCACCCGCACAGCCCCAAGCAGGGTGTCAACGAATACGCAGCTATAGGTGTTTAGCTCTTCCTGGTTCCGAATGGCGAAAGTAATACGCTCTTCCACGTTGGCGGCATTACCATTCGACGCGTCCCCATCCTGTCCTGTCGCAAGCCAGCCTCGACTATTGAACTGAACGATGTAGGGATCGTTGCCCACAAAACTGGTGTTGCCGCCGGAAATTTGCACCAGCGCCTTAGCTTCTCCTAGCAAAGGCTCCCAAAGGGCATTTTCACAGCCGCCATCGCCAGCGCGATGGGCAGAAAACTCCACGTTGGATCCCGTGTCACGAAAACACACTTCCCACACGGCTTTTTTCTGGCGCGCCGTGAATTGTCCTTCTCGCAAAGCTCGTAGTGTGGCGTCCTGAGCTGCTCCCAATCGCTGGCTATTGGCAAAATTACCCCAGCTTGGTCCGGCAAGGGCAGCCAAAATTCCCACCATTACCATTACCACCAGTAGTTCCAGTAGGGTAAAACCTGCCGTTGGTGAAGAGTTTGGCGATCGCCCGAGGAAGCCCAATAGCCATTGCATTTGGCGAGCCTTAAACGTTGAAAGGGAAATGGAGGGTTTCATCAGTTTAAATTCACCTCAGGGTGCGCGAAAAAAGTAAAGTGAGAAAATGTGGCGTCCGACGTCCTGTCATAGACACCATCACCCAAACTCCATCAAACGCTATGCCATTCACCCAGGCATGCTTCACCTAGGCATTCGTTTAACCGTTAGACGATTAATCTTCAGACAATGTCCCTTGATTGGGTCAGTGGGCATCCTCACTACCAGTGCGGACGTAGTGCAGAAACACTTCGTGCCCGACGGTGGTGGCAGACTCTAAATCAAAGCGCAGGGCTTGGTCCGCAGGCAGTCCCGTCTCTCCGTCCACAGGCGTTGGCGCGTTGCGTCCTCCCACAATGAGGGGACATACCGTTAGATGCCACTCATCAATGGCGTCAATGGCTAACAGCGCTGCCACAACAGTTCCTCCTCCCAGCACCGCCAGGCGATGGATACCGTCTTCTTTAAGTTTACCCAGGGTTGAGGGCCAATCAATCGTTGGAAAATTTGATGGGGCATCGGGATCGCTGGCGTTTTCTGGGCGCTGAGTTATAGCAAACGATCGCACCTGGTCAAACCCCGGCTGACTCCGCCATTGTTCCACGTTGTCTGGCAAGGTCAGCAGCCAGTGGGGACAGTTTTGATTGAAAAATTTCAGGTCAGGACTAATGTTGCCGGAAGGGGACGCAATAATTTGAGCGGGCTGGGGGGGCAACCCTTGCTGTTGTCGCCGTTCTACCAAGGCTTGATCAAATACCCGCATGGCGGTGCCCTCTGAACGCAACGTTCCAGCGCCCATTAGTACCCCATCGGCTTTGGCTACCTGTTCTTCTAAATGGCGGCGATCGGCTTGGGTCCCGAATCGAGCTCTTGATCGCTGATCATCACCAATTTTGCCGTCGGCGCTAATGGCAAACACAACGGTAACGTGGGGACGCAAAGACGAAATTGGGGGCATAGGTCCTAGCATTATTGAAGTTCTTAGGCACATACTAGGCAAAGGACTAGGTGCGAGCACTGGGTAAACAATTGTGTTTATATTTGTTTGCTGAAATGTTTAACCGTTGAATTTAGTGATGGGTTCAGCGGTTCATTGAGTGAGCGATTCAGCGATTTCAGTCTTTTTTACCTGTTGAACTGCGGCTGGGGAGATAAAACGGTTTATGGCAAGTAGTTATTTGGTGGCGGTATTCCGCGATCGCATTACCGCAGAGGAAGCCTACACTCGCTTAGAGAAGGCGAATTTTCCTTTGGAAGCAATTGCCATTTTGGGAAAAGGCTATAAAACTGCGGACGAATTTGGCCTCGTTGACCCCAAATCTCAGGCGATAAAACAGGCAAAACTGATGGCGATTTGGCTGGTGCCCTTTGGCTTTGTGGCGGGGGTAACCTTCAGCATTATTTCTGAACTGCAAACCTTCACCGCCTGGGCTGGGCAAATTGGCAATCATATTATTGGCGGAATTTTAGGGGCGATCGGCGGTGCTATGGGCAGTGCTGTAGCGGGCGGCAGCGTTGGATTAACCGTGGGCGGCGGCGATGCACTGCCCTATCGTAATTTGCTGGCAGCGGGACAATATTTGGTGGTGCTGCGGGATTTAAATGGCTTTGAAACTCGGAAAGCCAATGACATTCTCCGGGAGCTTGACCCAGAAGGGGTACAGGCTTACATGGATCCGACGGCGATCGCTTGAAGCCCAATAGAAAGACCCGTTAACCAAACTCCAATACCAATAGCCTTAAAGGGGTGAACTTTCCTTTTCAAGAAACCGTATGTGATCTTGACTGAGTCAGACTTTTGACCTTTATCAACGACTCGTTCAGGATTCATGAGTCGTTTCCAAGGGCTGTGACTAGTTAAAACTCAAATCCGACAGCAGTAAAAGCTTCGAATGTGGCATTTTCTGTTTAACAAGGGACACGTATTATTTAATACGTGAAGTCTTTGGCCGCTTGCCTCTTGAAGCCGTAACCATAAGGACTTCAGTTCCTAATATGCTTTGTTTTAAAAGGGCGTGGATTCACCGCTGTGCAAAGCTTTTGACCCGGAACTGACCACATACCCTAATATTAACTGAGTCCATTGAATCAAAACCATTTGGCATATTCACTACATCAACACCGTAGAGCAACAATGGCTTTGCCTCGCTTTTTTGTTATAAATCTAGCGTCGCTGTTAGTAGAAAGTGCCTGAAAGTATTTACGATTATTTAATGTTTGTCGAGTGTTAGTTTGTGGAGCCTAACCCGATTAATCTTTCCCATAAACTTGCTGCGTGAGGCATTTTCAATGCCTTACCCTTCACCGCAATGTCCACGCACATCACGGACTTTCTGAAAGAAAAAAGTCATCAACAGATATTCATTGCAAAGGTTTAGAAAGGTCTTCCGTACACTTTCTAGGCTACCGATAATTTAGCCTGTTAAATTGGGAATCCTTGGAAAATACCATTAATAAAATCTAATTAATTTTGAGGCTTAGACGAAATAATCAAACAAAACGATCAAGATTTATCTAAGGAAACTTACCAAGGGCGATCGCCCCAAAATATAGAGGATTAATTCGCAATAATCTTCATGTTTTTTTAATTTATTTTTCGCCTGTCTAATGCTATTTCAAGCTCACTCAAAGGCTTTAAGCGTCCATTACGGCTAAAGAGAGACGCCTTTGACGTCCTGAGAGGACGTCTGAAAAGTCTAATTTATGACGCCAGCCGCTTGAGTAAGAGTC
>CALGDE010000134.1 GCA_937883785.1 uncultured cyanobacterium | reverse complement strand
AAAATAGCCGCGCCCTACCTTGCGAAATAGCCCAGATTCAGCCCCTCTTCGCAAATCAGATCCTGATCTTTTAATGTCAACCACCCCCTAAGTCCGTCCACGTCTAGAGTTGCCTGTGACGAAATTGCTATGACCGTTGCATGAGCTGGCTTTGCCCTTACCCTTCCGCCGCGATCCTCATCACGTCACCATTGGGACACGAATCAACCTCACCCTTATCCAATTCAGCCTTCTCTCGCACCAGCAACTCGCTATTGATATGAATTTCCTCTTCAGAATCCGTCGCCACAAAAATCTCAGCTAAATCGCCATTGCGTAACACGTGGATCTCATCATTAGTGGCAACTATCTCGCTGATTGCCGCCGCTGTCGATTCTGCCGGTTTAATCCCGCATAGCTGCACCTTGTAGATTTTCCCTTCGATGATGACTTCAACGGTACTGCCGTCAATCACTTCCCGGAATGAGGCGATCTCGCTTTCGGGGGTGCCGCCGCATCCAACGCAAATTAGTGCAACTAAACCCAAAATCCCTGTGTACTTTGTAGTCATGTCTATAAAGTCAAAATCACTCTAAGTATGGGGTTTGGAGATTTCGCTACAGATAACTCCAGCCTGAGCGCTGCTCCACCTGTGTCCTGTGTCCTGTATCTTCCCATTGCATTTATCTCCATGTCCGCAAAATTGGTTGTGATAGCTTAGGGGGGAAATAGACCACAGGGTGGAGCATTCCCGGAGTGTTACTGCACCTGCTGGCGGCCGCCACGGTAGAGGGGCGTGTTCAACCGAAGCAAGGGATGCGTACGAGTCTCGAGTGCC
Organism: uncultured cyanobacterium; assembly: GCA_937883785.1. Classification (GTDB taxonomy): domain Bacteria; phylum Cyanobacteriota; class Cyanobacteriia; order CACIAM-69d; family CACIAM-69d; genus CALGDE01. Next base: position 4,345 of record CALGDE010000134.1, on the reverse strand, counting down.
GGTGTACCCTACCAGCAATCTTCTAAATTAAGCGCCGTTCCTCGCCCAACAGCATCGAAATAGACTGATGGCAGTAATTGCTCAGGTCTTTTGATATTGGGGCGACAGAGGCATTTAATTATTCCCGAGAACGAAGAACCCTAGGAGGCTCTCCTGCATGAATAAGCAGCAGTTGGTTGACCTGATCGCTCAAAAAACTGGTTCAACTAAAGTGGCGGCGGAGGCACACCTAGACGCCGTATTTGACTCCATTAGCCATGCGCTGAAGCAAAATGAGCCAGTGCAGATCCACGGCTTTGGCAAGTTTTCTCTCGGACGTCGCGCTGCACGCACAGCTCGAAATCCCAAGACAGGTGCGCAAATAGAAGTCCCCGCACGAGTCGTTCCGAAATTTAGCCCTTACAAAGCCTTAAAGGAATTGGTGGACGTTTGAATTCCTGATCAGCTTGGGTTTTATGATTCCCCTATGATGCGGCGATCGCGAAATTCATAGATCCGCCTGGAAAAAACCGTAGCGGTGGGTTAGCGTAGAGTCGGAACAGAAACAGCCGAGAAAGCGGGTTGGATGCGGTAGATACGCCACATCCCTGATGTTGCAAGACTCAGCCCCTTCTAATAAGTTGGCGCGGACTTTGCAATATCAGGGTCTGCCGCTTAGCGTTAAAGATTTTCAAAATTTATTTTGGGTTGAGCTGGTTACGCGAATTTCGCGTTGCTGGCTATGAGTGATCCAATCCTCATCCCAGAGCCGCTGACTCAGAAGTTGGCTGAGGACCAGTGCGACAACCCGAAGATAGCGGCCTTCGTTAAGGAGCTGGTCCGGCAAGAGTTGAGCATTGTGGGAGATGGCGATCGCCCCCTGCCTGTATGGGTGGGAGCAAAAGATGTCGCCAAACTTTTCAGCGTATCCAGTGATCATGTGCGTAAAATTCGCTCCACTGCTAAATGGGTGGAGGGTGCTGAATTCGTAAAGTCTGGAAGCAAGCGACCTACTTTCCATTACCGACTTTCATTGGTGCGCCATTGGGAATCGGTGCGATTTTTCCCCAATGCGCAAATGCTTCAGTCCGCGGCACGGAAAAAACTAGCAGATGAAGATCGTCGGAAACTTCGCAGTGCGGAACGAGTGCTGCGGCGATCGTCTAAGCCTGCCAAAGCCGCTTAAAATACCACCACCTCTTCGTCCTCTTTCTCCTGCGCCGTTTGCTGCTCAGAGATAGACACTTTCTCTATCGGCGACTCCAGAAAATCCCCTTCCACCTGCGCTGCATAATTCCGATAAATTGTTGCCGGCGTGTTCCCCACCACGGTCCCCACCACAAGAGGAGATTCTCCTTTAAGCAGTGCCTTGGTGATCACCGTAGACCTGGTTCCATAGGGGCGCCGCACTGGCACCCCAGCCATTTTCAGAATTTTATTCCACGCCTTGTACCAAGTCTTATCGCCAATCACTCCTCCCTGTGCGCCCAGAAAAACGGAGTCGTTCTCGTCAACATCCCCGCGCGATCGCTTTAAATCCATCAATAAGTCAAACACCTGAGGTGGGATTTTGAAGGTGCGCCCCTTCTTGTTCTTTGGTATTCTGCGCACTTTGTCCCGACTAAGCTTCTCAACAATCCTGACCCGCCCATCAGGAAGGAGATGCTTCCACTGCAGCGCCCGAGCTTCCCCCGGACGTACCCCCGTACTCAGCAGAAAAGTCGCCCAAGGGAGGTAAATCTTATAGTGTCGGTGCTGCTGAATTGTTGAGATGATGCGCTCAATTTCATCATCAGAAAACACCACCGCCTCCCGAATTTTCCCTCCTTTAATAGACTTGCGCCCCTTACGCCAAGGATTACTTCCATGGTCTATAAACCCCTGTTCCAACCCCCAGTCCCAAGCCGCCGCCAAGTTGCTCATGTGCTCGCCAGCAGTTGTCGCTGATAAACATTTCCCAGTGTTGGGGTTAGGGGTTTTACGTAGTAATTTTCCAAAAGTTAGCGCGCGGTCAAGGGTGATCGCGTTGGCATCAAGCTGAGCGTAACCATGGCGTTCCAGATGTCGCCGCAGTCCTTCGTATTTCTCCATTGTCCGCACCTCTACCTGCTTTCGCTTCTCTGCCAAAAACAGGCTATACACTTGCCCAAACGTCGCAGTCTTTGAGCGTCGCCGCTCTGAATATCGCCGTAAAGTCGGGTCAAACATACCCCGCGCGATATCATCCTCAATCCATGCTTTGATCTCAAGCGCCTGCTTATATTGCTGCCCACCATCAAACTGATCATCATCTAACCCGGGGCTCAATGTGTAGCGCTTGGGGTCTGTCTTCGATGTTCGCCAGCGCAGCCGCAACTTCCCTCGATCCGCATAAATTGCGACCTCTCCGACAGCCATACCTATCCCCTGTGGCGACCGTATGTCCAAATTTACGTCCAATTTACGTCCAAAACACGCCGTATTATGCCGAATTAAGCCGTGATGGACGCCAAAAAAAGATGCACTGGTCCCCGCTAAAACCGAGCCCCCACGAGGGTGAATCCCTGTGAGGGCTTAATCTTGCGGAAATGGACGTAACTGGACTCGAACCAGTGACCCCCACGATGTCAACGTGGTGCTCTAACCAACTGAGCTATACGTCCTTTTGATAACTGCCCGACGCTTGGTCTGCGTTAACGGACCATAAACCTATCACGCTTACTTAACCGGCGCAATATTTTGAGGATTTCTTTCGTACCGTGGCACTGCGGAGGAAGCCTGCAAACCAGCCGTTAAACTGAAGCTAGACTAAAAGTAAGCATCGCCATTTCCAGAATTTTCCCATCGCTTATTTCCCCATCGCTCAATGGTTTTCATGGCTGCTCCATCCTCGCTCCCCAATTGTTCCACTCCTCTGCGACATCAATTCTGGCGTAAATTTTTCCGGCTCGGGGCGATCGCCCTGGTCACCAGCACTTTTGCCAATTTGCCGGGGGTTGCCCTGAGCGATCGCTCCTTAGCAAAAGCGGAAAATCGTGATCCGGTGGAAATACTTTTACAGAAAAAACAATGCCGTGACTGCGACCTGCGCTATCGCAATTTAGAAGGAGCAAACCTGGAAGGAGTAGACTTGCGTCGAGCCAACCTATACGGTGCCAATCTTCAGCGAGCAAACCTGACTGGGGCGCGGTTAAAGCAGGCAAACCTGGGCTCAACGGACCTGCGGGGCGCAGACCTATCGGGAGCGCAGATGGAGGAAGTTAGCTTTGAGGGGGCACAGATGAATGCGGCCAACTTAGAAAATGCAGACCTGCGCCAGGCGAATTTTTACTTGACAGATTTAACGGGGGCGCGGCTGGTAGGGGTCAACCTTCGCGGGGCGCGATGGAGCAAAGTGAGGGCAGAACTCGCAAATTTCTGCAATGCCACCATGCCCGATGGCACCACCTTTCGCCGGTCTTGCTTTGACCCTCGCCAAAGTCCGGATCAGCTTCAATAGGGCTAGCTTCATAAGCAAGGGCATTAAAAAAGAAAGCATCGAAGAGGGAAATTTAAGTTCGTGTTTAAGCGGAAAATGACCACTGAAAGCAACTTAAAAGCTTCTGGAAAGTGGATGCGTCGATTTCTGGACACGCTGGGTATTGTGTTGGCGATCGCCATCTCGATCACTGGGTTGAGCGTTTTTGGGCTGTCCCCCTGGGCAACCGCCCCCGCTTACGCAGAAAATTTGACCCATCTTCAACAGGTTCTACGTAATGAAGTCTGCCCAAACTGTGATTTAAGCTACGCCCCCTTAAGCCGAGCCAACTTAGATTACGCGTACTTAACAGAGGCATATCTGGTGGGAGCCAATCTGCGTAAGGCTCATCTAACTCAGGGACATTTTGATAAGACCTGTGCCATCGGTGCCAATTTTGAACAGGCAGAGGGCGATCGCATTGACTTTAATGAGGCTGACCTAAGCGGCGTCAACTTTAATAAAAGCCGTTTTCAAGAGGGCAACTTCCATCGCGCCACCCTGATTAAAGCCCAGTTCGTCAACGCAGATTTAGCGAAGGCGGACCTTTCCAAAACTGATCTAAGGGATAGTCAACTCCGCCAGGCTGATCTGAGGGATGGCAACCTGACCCAGGCAAACCTCGCTTTTGCCAACTTGGCGGAGGCAGACCTGAGGGGAGCGAAACTAAGCGGCGCCGATTTGCGATCAGCGAACTTAAAGGGAGCTATCTTAGCCGGAGCCGATTTAACCGGAGCGAACCTTTGTGGTGCCACTTGGATCGACGGCACAGAAACCTATCAGGGATGCTAAGGCACTCATCAATCGCGTCATCAGTGTGATACTAAATCCGTTTTTTGACCCCCATATTTGTAGAATAGGCACATGGCA